>JAQGKC010000266.1 GCA_028290305.1 Bradyrhizobium sp. | reverse complement strand
CCGGTGACATCACTCGGCGTAGGAAAAAATATTCCTGATGCCTTGGGCGATAAAAACCTGGTCTCATGGGTTTTCTATACCTATCCGTTCAACCTGACCGGACAGCCTGCCGCATCGGTTTGTGCGGACATCGCGCCGGACGGCATGCCGGTGGGCCTTCAGATCGTGGGAAGATCTTATTGCAAGGAGGATGTGGTGCGCGCTGCCGCAGCTTTCGAATTCACGCAGCCTAGTGGCTATAACGTTAGAGATTTCGGAATCTAAAGTTTTTGCCCTGTTAGGCGTTCGAAAACTTATGAGTTCTTGGTCGACTGCCTTTACTCTGTTTAATCACATGCGCAGGCAATCATGCGGATGTCCGTTTTTGGGCTCCAAAGCCGGAATGGCCGCTTCTGGTGCCATTACCGGAAGCCTGTTGATTTATCGATCACTTCGTCGGCGCATTCTTCCTCGATAAAACACCTCGGCTTCATGAGCAAAAGGCCAGCGCGGTTCTCGCCATCGTCTGGCCATAATATGGCACCGATCCTGATACGATCGCATTTTCGGGCATCTGTTTTGGATTGACGGGCGAGAGCAGGCGTAACCTAATCAAACTAAGGTAATCCTCCTGGCAGGAGGTTCTCGTGAAGGAGCTTTCGAGTTACGTGTTCTCGCCGCTGAGGGAGGGAGACATCGCTCTCTCCCGCGGCTCCGGCAACGCGTTGCCGCCGATCCTGCTTGTTGCCGCGGAAGAAACGTCGCTCGGTGCCGTCGAACGGCTTAAACACGAATATGCGCTCAAAGCCGAACTTGACGCTGACTGGGCGGCGCGCCCGGTCGCACTGACGCACTACAACGACCGCATGACGCTGGTGCTTGAGGATCCCGGCGGTGCGCCGCTCGATCGGCTACTTGGCCGACCACTGGACGTATCGCATTTCCTGCGCGTCGCGATCCCTCTCGCGGGGGCACTCCGCCGAGTCCATGAGCGAGGCCTCATCCACAAAGACATCAAGCCGGCAAACATCCTGGTGGACGCGGCAAGCGGCGGCGTGTGGCTGACGGGGTTCGGCATTGCCTCGCGTCTGCCGCGCGAGCATCAAGCCCCCACGCCGCCGGAGGTGATCGCGGGGACGCTCGCTTACATGGCGCCGGAACAAACCGGCAGGATGAACCGCTCGGTGGACTCCCGTAGCGATCTCTATGCTCTGGGTGTCACTTTCTACGAGATGTTGACAGGGCAACTTCCCTTCACCGCCGCCGATCCGATGGAGTGGGTGCACTGCCATATCGCGCGGCAACCGGTGCCGCCCAACGAGCGGGTCGCGGGCGTGCCGGGGCCGCTCTCGGCTAATGTGATGAAGCTCCTCGCCAAGACCGCCGAGGAGCGCTACCAGACCGCGTCCGGCCTCGAAGCCGATCTTCGACGGTGCTTGGGGGAATGGGAATCGCATGGCCGTATCGATCCGTTCCCGCTGGGCACGCACGACCCTTCGGACAGGTTGCTGATCCCGGAGAAACTGTATGGGCGGGAGCGCGAGATCGATGCCCTGCTCGCAGCCTTCGACCGCGTCGTGGCCCACGGCACACCAGAACTAGTGCTCGTATCCGGTTATTCCGGCGTCGGCAAATCTTCCGTCGTGAATGAGCTGCACAAGGCGCTGGTTCCGCCGCGCGGCCTCTTTGCGTCCGGCAAGTTCGATCAGTACAAGCGCGACATCCCGTACACGACCTTGGCACAAGCCTTCCAGACCCTCATCCGTCAGATCCTCGCCAAGAGCGAAGCGGAGGTGGGCCAGTGGCGGGGCGCGCTGGAGGACGCGGTAGGCCCGAACGGCCAGCTTATCGTCAACCTCATCCCCGAGGTCGAGTTCGTCATCGGGAAACAGCCGCCCGTTCCGGATCTTTCGCCGCAAGATGCGCAGAATCGCTTCCAGATGGTACTCCGACGGTTCCTCGGCGTGTTCGCGCGGCCGGAGCACCCCCTCGCGTTGTTCCTCGACGATTTGCAATGGCTGGACGCGGCAACTCTCGAACTGCTGGAGCACCTGGTCACCGATCCGGATGTGCGGCACGTCCTGCTGGTCGGCGCCTACCGCGACAACGAGGTCAGTCCGTCTCACCCGCTCATGCGGACGCTGGAGGCGATCCGCAAGGCGGGAGCGAGGACGCATGAGATTGTGCTGGCACCCCTCGGACTCGACGATGTCGGCCAACTCGTGGTCGATTCCCTGCACTGCAATCGGGATTCCGCCCATCCTCTGGCGCAGCTGGTGCACGAGAAGACTGGCGGCAATCCGTTCTTCGCGATCCAATTCCTCACGGGGCTGGCCGAGGAAGGGCTCCTCGCGTTCGACGCGGACGCCGCGGTCTGGATCTCGAACTTAGCGCGCATCCGCGCCAAAGGCTACACCGACAACGTGGTGGATTTCATGGTCGCGAAGCTGAAGCGATTGTCCGACACGACGCAGCAAGCACTCAAGCAACTCGCCTGTCTGGGGAACGTGGCCGAGACCGCCACCCTGACCCTGGTACGCGGCGTATCGGAAAAGAGGATCCACACAGCGCTTTGGGAGGCTGCCCGCACGGGGCTGATCCTCCGCCTGGACGGTTCCTACGCGTTCCTCCACGACCGCGTTCAGGAGGCGGCCTACGCACTCATCCCTGAAGACGAACGGGCGGAGGCGCATCTTCGGATTGGCCGAATGCTTGCATCACGAGCACCGTCGGAAGAGCTAGAGGAGAAGATCTTCGAGATTGTAAACCAGCTCGACCGCGGTGCCGCGCTGATCCATTCGCGGGAAGAGCGCGACCGGGTCGCCGAACTCAATCTTATTGCAGGCAAGCGCGCAAAGACTTCAACGGCCTACACCTCGGCGCTGAGTTATCTCGCGGCTGGCCGCGCGCTGCTGACGGAGGACAGTTGGGAGCGGCAATACGAGCTCACCTTTTCGATCGAGTACCGCTTGGCCGAGTGCGAGCTGCTGACCGCCGATCTGGCGGCGGCGGAAGATCGGCTCATCATGCTTTCGCGCCGCGCCGAAAACCTCGTCGACATTGCCGCCGTGGCGTGCTTGCGGCTGACGCTGTACACGACCTTGGATCGGAGCGACCGCGGCGTGGAGGTATGCCTTGAATACCTCCAAAGGGGCGGTGTTCACTGGTCGCCGCATCCGACCACGGATGAGGTCCGGCGCGAATATGATCGGATATGGCAACAGGTCGGGAGCCGCTCCACAGAGGAACTGGTCGGCTTGCCGTTGATGAGCAATCCGGAGGTACACGCGACTCTCGATGTTCTGACCGAGGTCGTGACGCCGGCATTGTTTACCGACGAGAAGCTGCTCTCACTCGTGATTTGCCGGATGGTCAATCTCAGCCTCGAGCACGGTAACAGCGACGGATCGTGCTTCGCTTATGTCTGGCTTGGTATGATTCTCGGACCGCACTTTGGCGATTACCGGGGTGGATTCCGATTCGGCAGGCTTGGCTACGATCTGGTGGAGGAGCGTGGACTGCATCGCTACCAAGCCCGTGCCTACATGTCCTTCGGGAATCTTGTTATGCCCTGGACAAGGCACATCCAAACCGGCCGGGATTTGGTGCGTCGCGCTTTCGACGCCGCAAACAAAATCGGTGACCTCACCTTTGCGGCTTACAGCTGCAATAACCTGAATACGAATCTTCTCGCAACCGGAGATCCGCTCGGCGATGCGCAGCGCGAAGCCGAAAATGGGCTCGACTTTGCGCGGAAGGCGCGGTTTGGTCTTGTTATCGATATTATCACCGCGCAACTCGGGTTGATCCGGACCCTGCGCGGCCTGACGCCAGAATTCGGCTCCTTCAATGATAAAGAGTTCAACGAGAGCCAGTTCGAAGATCATTTGCAGAGTGATCCACGTTTGGCGCTTCCTGAATGCTGGTATTGGGTTCGTAAGCTGCAAGCGCGCGTTTACGCAAACGACTATGCTTCCGCTATCGAGGCGGCATCGAAGGCGCAGCCGCTTCTGTGGACGTCGCCCTCATTCTTTGAGGTCGCAGAATTCCATTTTTACGACGCAATCGCGCGAGCAGCGCAGTTCGACGCGGTATCAGCCGGCGAGCGGGCCCGCCATCTGGAGACGCTGGCTGCCCATCACAGGCAGCTCGAGGTGTGGGCCGAGAACTGCCCGGAGAATTTCGAGAACCGCGCCGCGCTGGTCGCCGCCGAGATCGCTCGCCTCGAAGGCCGGGAACTCGATGCAGAGCGCCTCTACGAACAGGCCATCCGCTCGGCCCGCGCCAACGGTTTTATTCACAATGAGGCGCTCGCCAATGAACTCGCTTCACGCTTCTACGCGGCGCGTGGCTTCGAGAAGATCGCCCGCGTGTATTTGCAGGACGCCCGCTACGGCTATCTGCGTTGGGGAGCCGATGGCAAGGTGCGGCAACTGGAACAGCTCTATCCGCATCTGCGCGACGCAGCAGTCCCTGCATCTCGCACTGCTACCATTGGCGCACCCGTCGAGCGGCTGGATGTCGGTACGGTGCTCAAGGCCGCGCAGGCGGTGTCCGGCGAGATCGTCCTCGGTGAGCTCATCAAGACGCTGCTGCGGATCGCGGTCGAGCATGCCGGCGCCGAGCGTGGCCTGCTCATCCTGTTCCCAGGCGACGAGCCACGGATCGCGGCGGAAGCGACGACCGGCCGCGGCCAGGTCGAAGTCATGCTGCGCCAGACGGCCGTTTCACCAGCCGAGCTTCCCGGATCGGTGCTCCATTACGTGATCCGGACGCGGGAAAGCGTGATCCTTGATGACGCCTTGGCGCAGAATCCGTTCTCGTCAGATGAGTACATCTGCCAGAAGCACGCTCGGTCGATTCTCTGCCTTCCCCTGGTGAAGCAATCCAAGCTGATCGGGGTACTTTACCTCGAGAACAACCTGGCATCGCACGTGTTTACGCCCGCCCGGATCTCCGTACTGGAACTGCTGGCATCGCAAGCGGCGATCTCGCTGGAGAACGCCCGTCTGTACAACGATCTCCAGGAACGGGAAGCCAGGATTCGCCGCCTGGTCGACTCGAACATCATCGGGATCGTGATCTGGGATTTTCAGGGCCGGATCATCGAAGCCAACGAAGCCTTTCTCGACATTCTCGGATATGCCCGGGAAGATCTCGTCTCGGGTAGGCTGCGATGGACGGAGCTGACGCCAGCCGAATGGCGCGACGCCGACGACCAGACCGTCGCAGAGCTGAAGGCGGCTGGAACTGTCCAACCGCGTGAGAAAGAGTACTTTCACAAGGACGGCAGCCGCGTACCGGTTCTGCTCGGCGCGACGACGTTCGGCGACCGCCAAGATGAGGGCGTCGCCTTCGTGCTCGATCTGACGGAGCGTAAACACGCCGAAGAGGCACTGCGCAAGGCGCAGGCGGACCTCGCACACGTAACGCGCGTGACGACGCTGGGGGAGATGACAGCCTCGATCGCCCACGAAATAAACCAGCCGCTCGCCGCCGTCGTCGCCAACGCCGAGGCCTGTCTGCGCTGGCTCGACCGTGGAACTCCCGACCGGGACGCAGCGCGCCGCTCGGTGGAGTGGGTATTAGACGATGGCAATCGGGCGAGTGAGGTGATCCGACGCATCCGGGCGCTCGCCAACAAGACCGACATTGAGAAGGCACCGCTTGACATAAATGACGTCGTTAGCGAGGTCATCGCGCTGGTGCGGCGTGAGTTAATCAGCCACCGGGTGTTGTTGCGGATGGAGTTTGCACCCGCTCTACCCATGATCCTGGCTGATCGGGTCCAACTGCAGCAAGTGATTATTAACTTGGTAATGAATGGCATCGAAGCAATGCAATCGGTCACAGATCGGCGCGAACTGGTGATCCGATCAAGCCAGGACGAGACACACCAAGTGCTCGTAAGTGTGACGGATTGCGGCGTCGGGATCTCCGCCGATCATGCGGACCGGCTCTTCAACGCCTTCTTCACCACCAAATCCAGCGGCATGGGCATGGGACTTTCGATCTGTCGTTCGATCATGGAAGCCCACGGTGGCCGGCTCTGGGCTACAGCAAACGTACCCCGTGGTGCCACGTTTCAGTTCACCCTGCCAGTGAACGCAGACATGCGTCGTGAGGTTGCGTAAGCCCGTCCAAAAGAACAGGAGGCTCGGCCGCGAGTTCAGCTATGGGTCCAAAAGCGCCCTTGAGGGAATGTGCGGTTTTGGCGGCGGGCGGGACATTCGCATAAATCAGCGGTTGCAGAATTTTGCCTTGCCCGACGTCGTAAGCAGAACGAGCGGCTTAGTGCCTTAAGAATGCATTTGCCTAACAAGTCGCCGACTTTTTATTTAGCCCGGCTCCTTTCGCTACCCGCGGGCATTTCGGTGGCGCTCCGGATCAACCTCTGCCCCTCAATCGCAATCGCATGAGACATATCCATTAGCTCTTGTGTGACCCATTGGCGTTGCATGCCCAATCGCACTAACGCAGCCGCCCAAAACTAGCTTGGATCGGTGACGGTTCGACGTCACGAGCCGACGACGCCCCACTACTTGACCCAGCGCGCACTTTTGTGTCGTCGGTGATTGATTGAAGTTACAATTGTAATGCGATGCTCAAGACCAATTTACTCAGCGCGATGTTGATCTCCGATAAAACAGTCGTAGCTAAAGCCAATCGGCTGCAGTAGCAGTCCAATGCGCAGTCAGAGTTGACCGGGGCTTCTCAACAACTGGAGATGTGATCGCATGAAAGTCTTCGTCGTCTCAACTCCGTCGACGGGCCGCATCACTCCGATGGCTCTGATCGGGTACAGCACGGTGTCCGGAGGCTACCAGGTCACAAGTTATTGCCTATGACCACGTTCGAATACGGGCCATCCCGGACATCACGCATGACAAGACGGAAACTGTTCGGTGGTGCTGCACTGAGCGGCTTGGCGTTGTCGTCGGTCGGTACGGTGGCGGCGGCGGCCAGCTTGGCGCCGGCAGCCGGTCTCACGCGCCTCTCGCTGAATGAAAATCCACTGGGTCCTTCGCCACTTGCAGTGGAGGCAATTCAAAACGCGCTGACCGAGATCGCCCGGTATGCAGGCGACGATGCGCGCGCCCTTGAACAACAAATCGCGGACCGCGAGGGCGTTTCGCCCGATCAGATCATCCTCGGGGAAATCCTGGATTCCCTGGGCCTTCAACTCGCGCTTGACGGCGGTACCGGCGGCGAGTTCATTTATTCCGAGCCGGGGTACACGGCGCTCGTGGATGCCGTGACGCCAGGCGGCGGTGTGGTCGTCGGCGTTCCGCTCAACGACCATCTCGAAAACGACCTGCCGACCATTGCAGCACGAGTGACCGCTCGTACACGGGCGATCTACATAGTCAATCCTCACAATCCCACCGGTACAGCCAGCGAGGCCGTTCCGTTCAAGGCCTTCTTAAGTGATGCGGCCAAGCGGACAACCGTCATCGTCGATGAGGCCTACCTCGAATTCGAACCTGACTTCGCGCAAAGGACCGCCGTGGAGCTGACGCGCAGTGGCGCCAATGTCGTGGTGTTCAGGACCTTCGGAAAGATCTACGGGCTGGCCGGAATGCCGATAGGCTACGCGGTCGCACCGAAAAGGCTTGCCGCTTCCTTGAAACGCAACGGCGTTGGCGCCGCGCACAGCCTCAACCGGCTCGCGCTGACAGCCGCTGCTGCCAGTCTGCGAGACCCCGGCTACGTGGACGGAATGCGATTGAAAGTAGTTGAAGAGCGACAGAAGTGGCACGCGTTGCTCGACACGCTCGGGCGCCGCCGCTCGGATTCCAGGGGAAATTTCGTATTCTTCGAGACCGGACAGCCGCACGAAATGATCGCTGCGCAACTGATTAGAGAAGGTATCGAGATCGCGCGGGCGTTTCCACCTTTCGATCAGTGGATCGAATCTCCATTGGTCTTCCCGCAGAAAATGCCCGCGCACGCGACGCCATCAAGAAGCTTCTGGGGTGAAGGGAATGCGGAGGCTGGGGTTTCGTCGGAGTCCGTGAACTATGTGATGTGCACTCATCTCCACGTCGACCATTGTGGTTGGAATACAAGATTGCTCGATGGCCGGTAGGTGCCGACGTTTCCTAACGCGAAGTACGTGTTCTCTAAGGTCGAATACGAGCACTGGCGAGGTCCGGCGGGAAAGGAGGGCGTTAACGCCGGCGTTTTACCAAGACAGTGTCTGCCAGCGATCGGGAGTGGGCAGGCGGAAATCGTCGACAGTGAAGGCGCAGTGGGAGATCGCCCTATGCTTCATCCGACGCCAGGCCAAACAGTTGGCCACGTGGCTATAAAGTTCCGAAACGGGTCTTCACTGGGGACATTATGCATCAGCCGCTGCAGGTGTTCCGTCCCGACTTGCGCGGGCGCTGAGCCCTGCGTTCATCGCGCAGGCGCTCCAGGCAAGCGAAGGAATCGACGGCCTGTCTGCCGCCATCCGCGGCCTCGTCACGGCACGTGTGGCCGTGCTCTCGGCCGTTGCAGCGATCGATGCCGACATCAAGAAGTTGGCCAGAGCTTCCAATGCCTGCCGACGGCTGATGACGATTCCTGGCGTCGGCCATCTAACCGCGCTGGCCTTCACGGCTGCCGTCGACGATCCCGAACGCTTCCGACGGTCTCGCGATCTGGGTGCCTATCTGGATCTGGTACCGCGTCGCTATCAATCCGGCGAGGTCGACTACAACGGCAGCATCTCCAAGTGCGGCGACCGGCGAATGCGAACCCTGCTTTACGAAGCTGTGAACGTCATGCTGACGCGCTACAAGGGACCGCTGAAGTTGAAGGACTGGGCGTTGGCCATTGCCAAGCGGTCCACCCTGCGAAAGGCGCGGATCGCGCTCGCCCGGCGGCTCGCCATCATCATGCACGCCATGCTTCGGCACGGCACGGAGTTCAAACCGGCGTAGCCGATCAGCGCCGACTAGACAGGAGGCCGAAACGAGCTCCCGAGCCGGAGCGACGCCCGAGGGAGGGAGTGGATGATGGCGCCGATTCTGTAGCATGCGGCCGATCATTCGACCGACTGCGATTTCAACCGAGCCGCTCCGCACCCAGCTGACCCCATCAAGTGCCGCATGAG
>JAQGKC010000259.1 GCA_028290305.1 Bradyrhizobium sp. | reverse complement strand
GCCGATGTAGCGGACCTTGCCCGAGGCCACGAGGTCGTCGAGCCCGCGCAAGGTTTCCTCGATCGGCGCGGTGCGATCCCAGATATGCAGCCAGTAGATGTCGATATAGTCGGTCTGGAGGCGCCGTAGCGACGCTTCGCATTGTTGTATCAGCGCCTTGCGGCCCGCTCCGCCGCCGTTCGGATCGCCCTCGAACAGGCTGCAACAGAACTTTGTGCCGATCACGACGCGATCGCGGTTTCCCTTCTTTGCGAAGAAGTCGCCGATGATCTTCTCGGAATGACCGTTGGTATAGACGTTGGCGGTGTCGATGAAATTGCCGCCGCGCTCCAGATAGGCGGCAATCATGGTTTCCGAGTCCGTGACACTGGCGCCCCATCCCAGGTCTTCGCCAAACGTCATGCTCCCAAGGCAAAGTGGGCTCACGTGCAATCCGGAACGGCCCAGCGTGATGAAGGAATTGAGCGACATATCGATCTCCTGGGATGGGAAGAACGGCGGGCGGTAATTCGCCGCTTTCTTTCATCGAACCATTCCGGAGACCCAAGGCGGTAGATTGAAGCTGCCAGCCTCTTGCATAATCCTTCCAAAATGCGCAGTATCATGTATTCACCGCATTGTGTGCGAACGGGGAAAAATTGAGATCAGATGCCCCTCTCATGAGGGAATTAAGGGCGCTGATCGCCCGCCATGCGGAGGCGCGGCAAGCACGCCGGCTCCTCCCCATCATCATGGTTGCTGCGTCGAACCTGCCGACGCCGCCTTTCGCGTATATGGCTGAGCCGACCCTGCTGGCTGAACCAACGTTCGGGCTTGTGGCGCAAGGCGCGAAGCGCGTTGTGCTGGGCAATCAGGTTTTCGATTATGCCGCCGGTCAGTATCTCATCTTCTCGGTCGATCTGCCGTTGAGCGGGTCCGTCGTGCAGGCCAGCGCTACAGAGCCGTTTCTCGGCTTCGGCCTGAAGCTGAAACCCGACGTGATCGCCGCGCTCTTGCTGGAAACGAGCGCGCCGCGAAAGGCCAAGACCGAGCCGCCAGGCATTGCCGTGAGTGACCTGACGGACGACTTGCTCGATCCGATCGTCCGGCTCCTTCGGCTGCTGGATCGGCCGGAGGACCTTGCGGTCCTGGCACCGGCCATCGAGCGCGAAATCCTTTGGCGACTGATCAACGGCGCGCAGGGCGCAATGGTGCGCCAACTCGGCCTTGCTGACAGCCGCATGACGCAGATCGGCCGAGCCATCCGGTGGATTCGGGACCACTATGCCGAAACCGTCCGGATCGGGGATCTGGCGAACATGGCCGGCATGAGCCTCACATCCTTCCACCGTCATTTTCTGGCGGTGACATCCTTGAGCCCCCTCCAGTTTCAGAAGCAGATACGCTTGCAGGAAGCCCGCTCCCGGCTCCTGTTGTCGTCGCAGGACGTCGCCGCCGTCGGCTTTGCCGTGGGGTATGACAGTCCGTCGCAATTCAGCCGCGAGTATCGGCGGCTGTTTGGCGCGCCGCCCGGCCAGGATGGGGAGCGTCTGCGCCGCTCGAAAGAATTGAGCGACGCGGCTCATTGAACCCGTCGCTCGGCTTCCATCATGCGGAGCTCCGCGAGAGCCGCTGGCGAGCGTGCGGCCTTCTAATATGGCGTAGTCTGAAAATCGCTTTGGGATGTGGAAGCGGACTTGAAGGCGGCACCCTCGTGGAGCTTCTGCAGGAATTCTCGGCTGGCAGCACGGGCTGCAAATTGTCTATCCTGCCACCCAGGATCAGCAAAAACGGGTGCGTCTCTTGATCGAGAGGCTCGGAGGCGTTTTCTTCGTCGGCGGCATCTGCGTCGGCTTTTATCTAAACGCCCAAGTCTTCGCGACAAGCTTCACTGAACGCCCGAAGCACATCGACGTCGTCCCGCTGCCTGTCTTCAAGGGCGTAAAGCCGGACAAATTTTGAGGGATCGTCGAATTGATGGGTAAGGGCGTCGGTAAATAACTTCGAAGCCTCTTCGATGAACTCACCATATAGACGTTCGCGCCGAGTCATCGCCTGAGCAACGCGTCGGGCACGCTTCTGCGCATCCTGCGTAAGCCAGGTCGTCGCGAATGAAGCGATCGCGCCAATCCCCGAGCCTGCGGGAGCGGCGAAAGCGGATATGTACGCATTGTTCATGTCGCCTCGCGATGAGTGCTGGTGGAGTTGCGCAGACGGCCGGCCTGGGGAGACGGCGATTTCCCGCAGGCCGGCCGCGTCGCGACGCCCGGTCTGGGGCGGGGCTGAATCCCCCAAACCGGCTGCCGCATCGGGAACCCCTGAGTTCCGCGATTCCTGTCGTCCAAACGCCTCAATGAACCTCGCAGCGCTGAACTGGGTGCCGGACCGCCATTTACCACTAGTCAATAACAAAACGGTACGGTATGGTTTTATAGTGGTCCGTGCGGCCCGACAAGGAGAATTGTGGATGGCGAGCGAGGGAATTGTTGCCGAACGCCCCGCACGGCGGGGGAGTGGCGGTCGTCCCACCCGCGAGGAAGCCTTGCGCCGTGACGCGCGGTTGCTCGACGTCGCAACGACGCTGTTCATGGAGCGGGGTTTTGACGGAACATCCATCGACGCCGTCGCTGAGGCAGCGGGGGTCGGCAAGCCGACGGTCTATGCGCGTTACCGCGACAAGCGCGATTTGTTCGCGGCAGTCCTCCGCGGCAGGATTCGAGATTGGCTGGCTCCTCTATCGGCGGCAGCCGAGGCCCAGGCCACCGACAGCAATCCCAAAAATATCGAGACGACATTGCATGAGCTTAGCCGGCACATGCTTGCGCAAGCGCGTATGCCGGAGTGCGCCACGTTACAACGAATTCTGGCGGCGCAGGCCGTTCAATTCCCGGAATTGGCAAGGCTCGCACACGAGGATGGCTGGCTGCGCGGGATCCGGGGCGTGGCGGTTCTGCTTCAGCAGTTTGCCGCTCGCGGCGAGATCAAAGTGGATGACCCCGAACTCGCCGCCGACCTGTTCCTGAATCTTCTGCTCGGGCATTCCGCCCGGCTTGCCCTGCACGGCATCGCGATCGACGCGGAGTTTCTGGAGCGGCGGAGACGCGCCGCCGTCGAGCTCTTCTTGAACAGCGTGAGAGCGCGCTGAGGATAGCAAGCAGAACCAGAATAAAGAGCAGAGCAAAAAGCAATGCGTTTTCGTCGATGGTTGACTGTCTGGCCATTCGCCGTTCTGGCTGTCGTGCTCGTTCTTGCCGGTTGCAGCTCGCTGCCGCGCACATCTTATACAGCCTCCGATGCGGCATCCTCGACGGTGCTGGATCTCAGGGAATTGCGTACCTATGCGGACGAGCCGGCATCGAGCTTTCTCAAGTCAAATGCGAGCTTTCGTCCCGGTCTGCTCAGCTATCTCGCATTGTCAGGGGGCGGTGCTGACGGCGCATATGGCGCGGGTGTGCTCAATGGCTGGTCTGCCGCCGGCACGCGCCCGGAATTTTCGGCAGTCTCCGGGGTGAGCACGGGCGCGCTGATTGCGCCATTTGCGTTCCTCGGTCCTGCCTACGACGCGACCTTGCGAGAGGTCTACACCAGCGGCATGGCTGAAAGCCTGCTCAATACGCCAAACATCGTGCGCGCTGTTTTCGGATCGGGTCTGTTCGGAAATACGCATCTGCGCGAACTCGTCGCCCGCTATATCGGCCAGGATGTGCTCGCGGCAATCGCCGCCGAAAACGCCAAGGGCCGAAAGCTTCTCATCGTAACGACCAATCTCGATACGCAACGTACGGTGATCTGGGATATGGGCCGCATCGCTGCGATCAGGTCCGCCCAGGCGCTGAATTTATTCAGGGATGTGCTGGCCGCGTCCGCAAGCATCCCGGTGGTTTTTCCTCCGATGCTGATCGATGCAGAAGCGAACGGACATCGCTTTCAGGAGATGCACGTGGATGGAGGGGTGACGGCGCCGGTCCTGACCTTGCCGGAAGCATTTTTGCTGCGAAACGGCGCGTTCGCCAGAGGTCTGCGCATGAACATCTATGTCCTTGTGAACGATAAAGTGGAGCGCGACTTCCAATTGGTGCCGAACAGCACGATCGACATCGCCGCCCGAGCTTCTGCTTCCGTCACGAAGACGCAAATCCGTTCGGTGCTCTATGAGACATATGACTTCGCTCGCCGCAACAATTTGGGATTCAACCTGACTTACATCGACAAAGACCTTCCGTCGCCAGGCTCGTTCGGCTTCGAAACAAGCTACATGCGCGCTCTTTATCAATACGGATACGACAAGGCCAAAGCCGGTGACTTCTGGGCGAAAGCGCCACCATCGGACAATCTCTTGCAAAATGGCGTTCGTTATTCGAGGTCTGCGACGTTGCAGTGAACGTGTCGTGGCCTTCTCAATCGCGTGACCGGAGTCGCAGCCCTTGAAAATTCCATATGTAAGCTTATCATAAGCTTGCTTACTAATGGACGCAGCTATGGAACAGAATGCCCCGGCGCTCGATGCGCCAACCCTTGGATTTCTGCTGCACGAAGTTGCCCGGCTGTTGAAGCGGCGCTTTGAGCGACACGCGCGAGGCTCCGGCTTGACGCGCTCGCAATGGCAGGTTCTCGCTTATCTGTCGCTGAATGAAGGCATCAACCAAAGTGGCCTCGCGGAGCTGTTGGAAATCGAGCCGATCACGCTCGGCCGCATCGTCGACAAGCTTCAGATATTCGGGCTGGTGGTGCGGCGTCCGGATCCGTCCGACCGGCGGGCTTGGCTCTTGCATCTCACGCCCGCTGCGCGTCCGAAGCTGACGCTGCTGCACAGGCTTGGCGTGGTTACCCGCGCCGAGGCGCTGGCGGGAGTACCGGACGCCGACATCGAGCACTTGCTGAAGACGTTAGGGGCACTGAAAGCAAATCTGACGGACGCGTGCGTTTCGCCGGTTGCAGGACACAAGAGAGTAAATCATGGCTAATTCGAAGGGGACCAACCTCGGCAATTCCGCTAACGCAAAGGCGCGTGCCGTCGAAGCAAATGTACACCGTCTCGACCGCAGCCCGCCGACCGCAAACGAACCGCTGACGACGGCGGAGGTGCCTCGTCCGGAAGATCGCAGGCCCGAACCCTTGCCGTCAGAAGAGGCGCGCGGCAACCAGGTCGCGGCGAGCGCTCCGGCGCCAAAGAAATC
Organism: Bradyrhizobium sp.; assembly: GCA_028290305.1. The sequence continues at coordinate 2,897 of JAQGKC010000259.1, read as the reverse complement.
ATGGCGGCGAACGCTGATGTTTGCGCTGTTGCCGGTGGCGCTGATCGCCGGCGGCTATTTCTATGTGACTGGCGGCGCCGTGATGTCGACGGATAATGCCTATGTCCAGGCCGATACGGTCGGGTTGTCGACCGACGTATCAGGCATCGTCACCCAGGTATTGGTGCACGACAATCAGAAGGTCGCCAAGGGCGACATTCTGTTCAAGCTCGATCCGCTGCAATTTCAACTGGCGTTGAATCGCGCCGAGGCGCAGGTGGGCAATACCCGCAACGATCTCATTGCGCTCCAGACCAGTTACCGCAACATGCAGGCCCAAGTCGAACAGGCGCAGAAAGATGTCGACTTCAACACGGTCAACTTCCAGCGCCAAGAGCAATTGATCGCCAACAACTTTACGCCGAAGGCCACTTATGATGCGGCCCACAATACGCTGCAGAACTCGCAGCAAAAGCTGGCCTCGCTGCAGCAACAGCTCGCCGGTCTTGCCGCCAACCTCAACGGCGACCCCGATGCGCCGATCGAAAATCACCCCAGATACAAGGACACCGTTGCCGCGCGCGATGAAGCGGCGCGCCAATTGGCCCACACGGCTGTACACGCGCCGTTCGCGGGTATCGTCACCAACGTGCCTTCATTGCAGCCCGGCCAATATCTTGCTGCGGCGGCAACCGCGTTTAACATCGTCTCGACCGATCATGTCTGGGTTCAAGCGAGCCCGAAGGAGACCGAGCTGACCTACGTCAAGCCCGGGCAACAGGTGACGGTCGAGGTTGACACTTATCCGGGCCAGCGATGGACCGGCACCGTCGACAGTATCAGCCCGGCATCCGCCTCGAGCTTTTCGCTGCTGCCGGCCGAAAATACCAGCGGCAACTGGGTCAAGGTCGTGCAGCGGATCCCGATGCGCGTCAGCGTCACGAATGTGACTGGAAAACCCCAATTGCGCGTCGGCATGAGCGTCGAGCTGAGCGTCGATACCGGACATGAACGCGGTCTGCCGAGCTTCCTGACCGGGTGGTTTGGATCGTCGGGAGCCGATCATGCCTGACGGAGCCGCCATCCCGCGGGCGATCAATCGTCCCGCCATCACGGCCTGCATCATTCTGGCGGTGATTATGCAGGCGCTCGATACCACCATTGCCAACGTCGCGCTGCCCTATATGCAGGGCAGCGTCTCCGCCAGCGCCGACCAGATCAACTGGGTGCTGACGTCCTATATCGTGGCGGCCGCGATCATGACGCCGCCGTCGGGCTTCCTCGCCAACAGGTTCGGCCGCAAGCGCGTGCTGATGGTGGCGATCGCAGGCTTCGTGGCGGCCTCGGTGCTTTGCGGCATCGCGCAGTCACTGCTCGAGATCGTAGCCTTCCGGCTGTTGCAGGGATTTTTCGGCGCGGCACTGGTTCCGATCGCGCAATCGATTCTGCTCGACATATACACCCCTGAAGAGCGCGGCTCGGCAATGGCTCTGTTCGGCGTGTCGGTCATGGTAGGACCGGTGTTGGGACCGGTCATCGGCGGATATTTGACCGATCAGTTCAGCTGGCGATGGGTTTTCTACATCAACGTGCCGATAGGGGCGCTGGCGTTTGCAGGCATCTCGATCTTCATGACGGAGACCAAGACATCGGCGGCGGCCAGGATGGATTGGCTCGGATTCGGCAGCCTTAGCGTCGCCATCGCGGCGATGCAGGTGTTTCTGGATCGCGGCGCGCAACTCGACTGGTTCTCTTCGTTCGAGATCCTTGTCGAGGCAAGTGTTTGCGTATCCGCTTTCTACATCTTCCTCGTTCACACGTTTACGGCGAAGCAGTCGTTCGTGAATCCAAAACTGTTCCTGGATCGCAATTTTTCGGTGGGGATGCTGTTCATCTTCATTGTTGGAATAACCTATCTCGCGTCACTGGCGTTGCTGACGCCCTATTTGCAGACCCTGATGGGCTATCCAGTGGTGACCGCGGGTATCGTCATGGGCCCGAGGGGCCTGGGCACCATGGTCTGCATGTTTGTGGTTGGCGGCCTCATTGGGCGGATCGATACCAGGCTGCTGATCCTGATCGGCCTGCTGCTGACGGCCTGGGCCATGTACGACATGACGGGATGGAATCCGAACGTCTCGCAGTGGACGATCTCGGTAACCGGATTCATCCAGGGAGCAGGACTTGGATTTTTGTTCGTTCCGCTCAACACCGTCACTTTCGCAACCCTTGGGCCCGAGCAGCGGGCCGACGGCACCGGACTGTTCAACCTGTCCCGCAACGTCGGCTCCAGTGTCGGCATATCCATCGTGTCTTACCTGCTGACCAGAAACCAACAGGTCAATCACGCGACGATTGCCACCCACGTCACGGCGGTCAATCGCGCCTTCAACGACGGAATTGTCCAGCACGTCTGGAGTCCGTGGACCGCAGGTGGACGCGCCGCGCTGGACCAGGTGATCCAAATGCAGGCCGCCATCATCAGCTATATCGACGATTTCAAATTGATGATGATCCTCTCGCTTGCCGCAATCCCGCTGGTCCTGCTGCTGCGCAGTGCCCCGTCCGCGGACGGGAACGACCACGCGATGGCGATCGAATGAACGGTGGTTTTCCCTCCATGGTCGCTGAAAAGGAACGAACATGATGTATCGAGTTTTGATGGCGCTTTTCGTGCTGTGTGTCCCGGCTTCGGTTAGCGCCCTCGCTCACAGCGGGACCGATCAGGACGAGAAGGCTTGCACGCGCGATGTGCAGCGTTTTTGCCGTAAGCTGATGGATCAGGGCGATCTTACCATCCTGGCTTGTCTCAAGGAAAACCGTCCAAAGCTCTCTCCCGCCTGCCGCTATGTGCTGGTCAGTCACGGGCAATAGCGGCCGATCGAAAAAGAAGAGCGGCTATGCCTTGACCGAATGCG
>JAQGKC010000222.1 GCA_028290305.1 Bradyrhizobium sp. | reverse complement strand
TTCCTGCCCGCGCCGTTGATCGAGCGAATCCCGGTGCTGGAATGGCTGATGTGGCAGATGGGCGGTTTCGGGCCGATGCCGGGGCAGGTGCATCATTTCATTGCGCTGGAGAACGAACAGGACCGCGCCTATGGCCTGAAGCGCTATATGGCGGAGACACGCCGGCTCTACGGTGTGCTCGATCGTCGCCTCGCAGACCGCGAATTCGTCGCGGGTCCCTTATCGGTTGCCGACTTTGCGATCCTCGGCTGGGCGTGGCGGCATGAGCGCCACAAGGTGTCGTTTGCGGATTTCCCCCATGTCGGCCGCTGGTACGGCGCACTGATGGCGCGGCCCGGCGTCAAGCGCGGCATGGAAGCGAAGCTGGATTGAGATTGATCGGAGCCGTTTCGCACGCTCGAGACACTGCCGTCGTCGCTCGGCTTGAGCGGGCGCAGGCCTTGCTTCCTACGCCCGCTTCGCTTCGAACGCCATCTTCACCGCGAAGCCGGCCAGGACTGTGCCCATCAGCCAGCGCTGTGCCTTGAGCCACGCCGGACGGGTGCTGAGAAATCCCGTAATGGAGCCTGCGGTCAGCGCAATCATCGCATTGATGCTGACGCTGATGACGATCTGAATCATTCCGAACACGATCGATTGCGTCAGCACGCTGCTCTGTGCGGGATCGACGAATTGCGGCAGCAACGCCAGATACAGCATTGCGATTTTCGGATTGAGCAAATTGGTGAGAAATCCCATCGCGAACAGTTTGCGCGGGCTATCGACCGGCAGTTCTCGTACTTGAAACGGCGAGCGCCCGTTCGGTTTCAGCACCTGCCATGCCAGCCACAGCAAATACAAGGCGCCGCCGAATCGGAGCGCATCGTAGGCATACGGAACCGCGAACAGCAGCGCGGTGATACCGAACGCCGCGCACAGCATGTAGAAAACGAAACCGAGCGCAACGCCGCCAAGCGACACCATTCCGGCCGCCGAACCTTGCGCGATCGAGCGTGAGATCAGATAGATCATGTTCGGTCCGGGCGTCAGCACCATGCCGAGCGAAACCAGGGCGAAACCGAGCAGAGAGGAAAGGTGGGGCATAACGATTCACAACATAATGCGCGTTGCGACAAGATTCCATTTCGTAAAATACACAGCCGTTAGTCGAATATTCCAACCTCAAGCAGATCGAAGACATCGTCACGATGAACGGCCGGTTGTCAGCGCGAACCAGATTGCGATGCCGACCAGCACCAGCGCGAGCCCGCGCCGTATCATGCGACGGCGGCTGGTAGTTGCCACTGACGCCTGCAGTGTGCCTGCCAACGCGACGATAGCTGAATGGACGGTGGTGGCGATTGCGACATAGACCACGCTGAGCAACAATGTCTGCAGAACAGCCGGGCCACCGTCGACTGGGATGAATTCCGGCAGCACGGCAACGTAAAACACCGCGGCCTTCGGATTAAGCAGATTGGTAATCAGCCCGCGCCGGAAGGCAAGCCACGGCCGGCCGCCATTGCCTTCGATCGTGTCCGGCGCCGTTTCGCGCCACTCGCCCAGCTTTCCCAGCCAAGCCATAGCAGATAGGCCACGCCGCCCCATCGCGGCAAGCCGTAGAGCAGTGGAGAACTGTCATCAGCGCGGCCAGCCCGAGCGCCGCTATGACGCCATAGGTCATCAGGCCTAGCGTGATGCCGGCAACGGCGGCGAAGCCGACACGTACGCCGTTCGACAGCGACAGCGCCGCCAGATAGGTCATGTTGGGCCCCGGCGTGATCTCGATGATCAACGCGGTCAGCGCGAACGCCACCAGCGAACCCAAGTCACTCACGCGCAGCCTCGCTCCCCTGGCCGCGTGCAAGGAAATGGCTCAATGCGCCTCGTCCCAGTTGTCGGCCGCCCTCGCATCGACCTGCAGCGGCAGCGACAGCAGCACCGCGGGAAACGGTGCGTCCTGCATGGTGTGCTGCACCACCGGCAAGGTCGCGGCCACCTCGTCGTCGGGCACTTCGAAGATCAGTTCGTCGTGCACTTGTAGCAGCATCTGCGCCGAAAGCTTATGCGTCGCCAAGGCCTCTTCCATCCGGATCATGGCGCGGCGGATGATGTCCGCGGCGGTGCCCTGCAGCCGCGCATTGATCGCGGCGCGCTCGTTGAACGAACGGATCGAGGCGTTGCTGGCCTTGATATCGGGGTAGTGGCATTTCCTGCCGAACAGTGTCTCGACATAGCCATTGGCCCGGCAGAAATCGCGCGTCTCGTCCATATAGGCGCGGATGCCCGGGAAACGTTCGAAATATCGCTTGATGTAGGCGGAGGCTTCCTCCCTGGCGATGCCGAGTTGATTGGCAAGGCCGAACGCCGAGATGCCGTAGATGATGCCGAAATTGATCGCCTTGGCGCGGCGGCGGACTTCAGCCGGCATGTCCTTGATCGGCACGCCGAACATTTCCGACGCCGTCATGGCGTGAATGTCGAGCCCGTCGCGGAACGCCTGTTTCAGCACGGGAATGTCGGCGATTTCAGCCAGCAGCCGCAGCTCGATCTGCGAGTAATCCGCCGACACCAGCTTGTGGCCTGGGGTTGCGATAAAGGCCCGGCGAATCTTGCGGCCGTCCTCGGTGCGCACCGGAATGTTCTGCAGGTTCGGTTCGTTCGACGACAGCCGCCCGGTGGTGGTCGCCGCCAGCGCGTAGGTGGTGTGGACGCGATGGGTCTGCGGATGCACATAGGTCGGCAGCGCGTCGGTATAGGTCGATTTCAGTTTTGAGACCTGCCGCCATTCCAGAATCTTCTTCGGAAATTCGTGGCCCTGCTCGGCGAGCTCATCGAGCACCTGCGCCGAAGTCGACCACGCGCCGGTCTTGGTCTTGCTGCCGCCGGGCAATCCCATCTTGCCGAAAATGATGTCGCCGAGCTGTTTTGGACTTCCGACATTGATCGGCTCGCCGGCGATCTCCTGAATTTCGGCCTCGACCCGCGCCGCGGTCTGGGCGAATTCACCCGACAGCCGCGACAGCACCTGGCGGTCGATCGAGATGCCGCGCCGCTCCATCCGCGCCAGCACCGAGATCAGCGGCCGCTCCAGCGTTTCGTAGACCGTTGTCATGTGCTCGGCCGGCAGCCGCGGCTTCAGCACCCGCCACAGCCGCAG
>JAQGKC010000213.1 GCA_028290305.1 Bradyrhizobium sp. | reverse complement strand
CTGTTTCTGGTCGCGCTCGGCGTGTTCTTCCCGATCTATCTCAACACCCTGCACGGCATCCGCACCGTCGATCCGCAACTGATCGAGATGGGGCGCATCTACGGCATGACCGACGGTGAATTGTTCCGGCGCGTGATCTTTCCGGGCGCGCTGCCGTCGATCTTCGTCGGCGTACGCTTCGCGCTCGGCATCATGTGGCTGACGCTGATCGTGGCGGAAACCATCGCGGCCTCGTCGGGCCTCGGCTACATGGCGATGCAGGCACGCGAATTCATGCTGATCGACGTCGTCGTGCTCAGCATCCTGATCTACGCATTGCTTGGAAAGCTGGCCGACAGCGCCTCGCGCGCGCTTGAGCGGCTGACATTGTCCTGGCACCCGGCCTTCCAGAAACATTGAGAGCATACATGCAAGAAGCCCTTCGTTTTCTCCTGCCGGATGCCGAGCCTGTGGATCTTCCAGAATTCACCGAGCACGCGCGGCTTGTGCGGCATGGGTTGGAAGCCTCAAGCCGCGGCCTTCCGCTCACCATTCGTGGCTTGCGCAAGTCGTTCGGCGACAACGAAGTGCTGCGCGGCGTCGACCTGCATATTCCGGCGGGCCAGTTCGTGGCGATCGTCGGCCGCAGCGGCTGTGGCAAGAGCACGCTGCTGCGTCTGATTGCGGGGCTCGAGACCATCGACGCCGGCAGCATCAGCTTTGGCGAGCAGACACGGCCTGAAGATGTGCGGGTGATGTTCCAGGAGCCGCGGCTGTTGCCATGGGCGCGGGTTCTGTCGAACGTCGAAGTAGGCCTCGGGCGTGACCGTGCATCGGCCGATGCACAAGCCCGCGCCGAAAAGGCGCTTGCGGAAGTCGGTCTCGAAGAGAAGCGTGGGCAATGGCCGGCGGTCCTTTCCGGCGGACAGAAGCAACGCGTGGCGCTGGCGCGCGCGCTGGTCAGCCATCCGCGGGTTCTGGCGTTCGACGAGCCGCTCGGTGCGCTCGACGCGCTGACGCGGATTTCCATGCAGCGGCTGCTGGAACGGGTCTGGCACGATCAGGCCTTCACCGCGATTCTGGTGACGCACGATGTGTCGGAAGCCGTTGCGCTGGCCGATCGCGTGCTGGTCATCGAAGACGGCCGCATCGCGCACGACATCCATGTCGACATCGCGCGTCCCCGCCGCCGCGGCTCGGCCGATCTCGCAGCGCTGGAAGGTTCGATCCTGCGCGATCTTCTCCAATCCGCGGACGAACCATCAGACCTGTGAGGCTGCCATGAATTCCGTCGTCCGCAACATCAAGATTGAACGCGAGGTTTCCTCGAGCGCGTTCCGCGGCGCCATGCGGCATTTGGCGGGCGGCGTCAGCGTGATCACTGTCGGGCGAGGCAAGGACATCACGGGGATGACCGTTACATCGGTATCATCGCTGTCGGTCGATCCGCCGACATTGATCGTCAGCATCAACCGGGAATCGTCGTCCTGGCCGCTGCTCAAGCGTGATGGTTTCTTCGGTGTCAATATTCTCACAGCCGATCAGCTCGATGTCGCCGAACGGTTTACCGGCAAGGGCGGGCTGAAGGGCGCGGACCGCTTTGCAGGCGCGCAATGGACCACGCGCGTATCCGGCGTGCCGCTTCTGGTTGGCGCATTGTCGGCCATCGACTGTGAAGCCGAGGATATCATCGAGCGGCATTCCCATGCCATCGTGGTCGGACGCGTACTGGACATACAGACATCGACGCGCACTGCCGCGCTGGCCTACTGGCAGGGGCAATATGTCGCAATCGATCAGAACGAGGATGCGATCAAGCTCGCGGAGGTCAGTCTGCCGCCCCCGCGCGCCCTGCATCGCTAGCAAGGCCACGAGGTGGCCTTTTTTCCGTTCGTAGCCTAGAAGCTCACCAGTGTCCGGCGAGGGTGGAACTGGAGAGAGTCACGCGATGGAACGCAAACTTCTTCAAATCCCGGCCATCGGCCTCTTGATCAGTCTGGCAGGAGAGTTGATGGTCGTGCCCCTGTTTTGGTGGTGGCAGCGACACGTCTCCCAGGTCGCTCAACGCAGTGCCCTGACCTGATGAAACGCGTCGCGGTTTGGGTTTTTTACGGGATCGGTGCGGTCGCGATCGGTTATCTCGCGCTCTACGCCTATGCGGCATTTACCGGGCGCGAGCTGCAGCCGGGCGATCCAATCCACATCTTCCGCAAGCCCGACGCACCAAATTACTCGGCAGCGACGGATGGCGCTTTCGGCTGATGGCGCGAGACAAAGGTGCGGCCCATGGTGACGTTCTTCTGGGCGCGGATCTGGGTGTTGTCGTAGGTCCAGCACTCGCCGGAATCGTCGAGAAAGCGGACCCAGAGCAAATTATATTCGGGCCCATAGTCGATCAGCAGGTGAGCGTATCCCTCGCCCTTTGGCGTGACGACGGGGATCGGCGGATCGAGCTGCAGGGTGGACATGGCGGCTTTCAAACAGGGTAAAGTGCCTGCTTAAAACAGGGCTGCCGCAAAACAGTTCCGGCGCGGGGTGACCCTCGCGCCGGATTTATTCTAAACAGTGACCGACCTGGAGATCACACCGTCGCGGCGACACGGTGATATTCGCCGGAGCCCGCGGGCGTGATCGGCAGCCCGCCGTCGGCATATTCATTGAGCTTGTTGCGCAGCGTCCGGATCGAGATGCCCAGGATATTGGCGGCGTGGGTGCGATTGCCGAGGCAATGTTTCAGCGTTTCCAGAATGAGATCGCGCTCCACGTCGGCTACCGTACGCCCGACCAGCGCGCGCGTGACCTGTTCGGCGGCGAAGGTAGCATGCGCGACCGCCGGCACAGTCTTGGCGAGGTCGAGACGGTCGCCGTCCGGCGTCAGGATGGCGTCGACGCCGATCTCGTCGCCTTGCGCCATCAGCACCGAACGATGGATGGTGTTCTCCAGCTCGCGGACGTTGCCCTGCCAGCGGTTGGAGGTCAGCACCCGCCGGGCCTCCGCTGAAATCGGCCGCAACGGTACGCCGTTGGCGTCGGCATATTTCTTGGCGAAGTGCTGCGCCAGTTCGAGAATATCCGCCGGCCGCTCGCGCAGCGGCGGTATCTTCAGGTTCACGACATTGAGCCGGAACAAGAGATCCTCGCGGAAGCTGCCCTCGCGCACGGCGTCGGCGAGGTTGCGGTTCGAGGTCGCGATGATGCGGATATCGACCGGTACCGGCCGGGTGCCGCCGACGCGGTCGATCACGCGCTCCTGGATGGCGCGCAGCAATTTGGATTGCAGCCGTACATCCATTTCGGAGATTTCGTCGAGCAAAAGGGTGCCGCCGGTGGCTTCCTCGAATTTCCCGATCCGCCGCGCGACCGCGCCGGTGAACGCGCCCTTCTCATGGCCGAACAATTCGGATTCAAGCAGATGCTCGGGGATCGCCGCGCAATTGATGCTGATGAACGGCCTCTTGGCGCGGTTGGAGCGGGTGTGGACATAGCGCGCCAGCACCTCCTTGCCGGTGCCGGATTCGCCGGTGATCATCACCGAGGCGTCGGAACCGGCGATCTGCTGCGCCAGCTTGATCACCTTGGCCATCGCTTCGTCGCGGTAGACCATATCGCGAGAATCGTTGGCGACAGCGGCGAGCACGGCGGCGATCAATTCCGGGTCAGGCGGCAGCGGGATGTATTCCTTGGCGCCGGCGTGGATCGCGGCAACCGCGGCGCGAGCGTCATTGGAGATGCCGCAGGCGACGATCGGCACGTGAATGTGTTCGGCCTCCAGCCGCATCACCAGATCGCGGATGTCGAGGGCGACGTCGACCAGCAAAAGGTCGGCGCCCTTGCCGCCGCGCAACACCCGCATGGCCTGTTCGTGATCCTCCGCATGGGTCACGGAAGCACCATTGTCCATGGCGATCTTGGTGGCTGTCGTAAGCTGGCCCTTCAGTGTGCCAACGATGAGAAGCCGCATGGTATTCTCCTGTTCGTCTGTTCGCGCCTGTTATGCGCGTGCCGTCAAAAATGTCAGGCGCGTTCAGCCTTGATGATTTCGGTCATGGTTACGCCAAGCTTGTCTTCCACCAGAACCACTTCGCCACGCGCGACCAGCCGGTTGTTGACGTAGATGTCGATGGCTTCGCCGACGCGGCGATCGAGTTCGAGCACGGTGCCGGGCCCCAGCTTGAGCAATTCGCCGACGTCCATCTTGGAGCGGCCAAGCACGGCCGAAACCTGTACCGGTACGTCGAATACCGCTTCCAGATCGGCGGCAATGCGCGAAGCCTGTTCGTCCTCGTGATAGGCCACGTCATCGATGCCGGATGTATTGGCGGCGTTGAGGTCCGGAAGCGGAACCTGTGCGTCGGTGTCACTCATGGTTCAATCCTCATGTTCCGGCCTGACCGCGGGACGCCATGTAGCGCCCGACAAGTTCGTTGATTTTTGTTTCGATCGCCGCGCGCTCCAGCACCACGCCGCCGTCGGCCCATTCGATCCTGCAATCGCCGGTCGCGATGTCCGGCTCCGCCAGGATCACGAGACGACCTTCGAAGCCGCTTTGTTTCGCCAGCCGTTCGATCTGCTCGCGCGCGGCTTCGTAGAGGGAATCGTTGATGCGCACCACGAGATGCGGCGTCGAGACCAGATGCGAGAAACAATCGCGCACCAGCGCGGTGACTTCGCCAAGCGGCTCGCCGGAAATCAATTCGCTGCACAGTTTGCGCGCCACCGCGACCGCGACATCGACGGCTTCGGTTTCCATCCGGGTCTCGATGCCGGAAAAGCGGGTCGCGATGCCCCGAATGGCAATCCCGATCTCCTCGAGCGCCAGCGCGGCGCGGCGGTCGCTTTCCGCCTTCGCCTCGCGCTGGGCGGCGTCGAAGCCGTCGCGATAGGCGCGGGCCTCGGCGGCCGCGATCTTCTGCGCGATTTCCGATGCCGTGGCGGGCCGCTCGCGTGTCTTGTCCGGCGCGGAGAAGTCCATGTCGAACAGGAATTTTGCAGGGGCGGCCATCAGTACACCAGCTCGTCGTCGGCGCGGTTTTTCGTCAGCATGATTTCGCCCTTGGCGGCGAGATCCTTGGCGAGATTGACGAGCAGCGCCTGCGCCTCGTCGACATCGCGCAACCGTACCGGTCCCAGTGCGGCCATGTCGTCGAGCAGCATCTTGCCGGCGCGGGACGACATGTTGCCGAGGAAGAAGCCGCGGACATCCTCGTTGGCGCTCTTCAGCGCGACGCCGAGCTTGTCCTTGTCGATGTGGCGCATCAGCGTCTGCGCCGAAGCGGAATCCAGCTTGACGAGGTCGTCGAAGGTGAACATCAGCGCCTTGATGCGCTCGGCAGACTCGCGGTTGTCCTCTTCCAGCGAAGTGATGAAGCGGGTTTCGGTCTGGCGGTCGAAATTGTTGAAGATCTCGGCCATCACCTCATGGGCGTCGCGACGGCGAGTCTGCGACAGGTTCGACATGAATTCGGTGCGGAGCGTCTGTTCGACGCGCTCGATCACTTCCTTCTGCACCGCCTCCATTCGCAGCATGCGGCCGACCACATCGAGCGCCATGTCCTCGGGCAGGATCGCGAGCACCCGGGCGGCATGCTCCGGCTTCAGCTTCGAGAGTACCACCGCGATGGTCTGCGGATATTCGTTCTTGAGATAGTTGGCGAGCACCTCTTCCTGCACGTTGGAGAGCTTCTCCCACATGTTGCGGCCCGCGGGTCCACGAATTTCGTCCATGATACCGGACACGCGCTCGGGCGGCAGATATTGCTGCAGCAGCCGTTCGGTGCCGTCGAAAGTTCCCATCAGCGCGCCGGATGCCGACATCCGCGATACGAATTCGAGCAGCAGGTCTTCCACCACGTCGGCCTCGACGGTGCCGAGCGTCGACATCACCATCGACAATTCACGCACTTCATCGTCGTCGAGCTGCGACCAGACCTTGCCGCCATATTGTTCTCCGAGCGCCAGCATCAGGATCGCGGCGCGTTTCGGACCGCTGATCGGCGCGCTTTTGGGGCGATTGCCCTGACGGCTCGCCAGCGTGGCGATGACGCTGGTGATATCGTTGGCGTTGGTGGTTTGCGGTACAGCCATGTCAGATCACGCAGGCTCCGTGAGCCATTGACGAACAATGGAAGCGGTTTCGCTTGGGTTTCGCTCCGCCAGTTCACCGACGCGATGCACGGTCTGCGCATGAACCTGGCCCTGAACCTGGGCGACGTCGATCATCGAGGTGGTGGGCACGAGACTCTGGCTTGCGGGTACTGCGCTCCCGTCGGTCAGCGCCGGCACCAATTCTTCGCTGGCGAGCGAGGGGATTACTTCGGAAGCGAGGATGCGCCTGACCAGCGGCCGGATCACCATGAACAGCACCACAAGGCTGAGCAGCATCATCACGCCCAGTTCGATCACGTACATCACGTCGTCTTTGGTGAACTGCAGCATGCCGAGCAGCCCGGTCGGCTCGGCGATCGAAGCGACGGCCGGCGCTTCCGCGAATTTGAGGTTTACGACCTCGACCTGGTCGCCACGCTTCTGATCGAAGCCGATCGCCGAGCGCACCAGTGTCGCGATACGGTCGAGCTGGTCCTTGCTGCGCTCCTGATAGACCATCTCGCCTTTTTCGTTCTTGGTATAGCTGCCGTCGACCAGCACGGCGACCGAGATCCGGTTGACCCGTCCGGCCTCGGTCACTTCGGTCTTGGTGGTGTGGGAAATCTCGTAATTGTTGGTTTCTTCGGTCTTCTTGCTCTGGTCTTTCGTCGGCGTCGCGGCGTCCGAGCGCTGATTGCCCGGCAATTCGTTATTGACGGTGACCTGACCGCTATTGTCGGCGGTCGCGCTGGATTCTTCCCGGGTCTGGCTCGAGCGCAACACCCGGCCTTCGGGATCGAAGCGGTCCGAGGTCTGAGTAATCCTGTTGTAGTCGAAGTCCGCCGAGAGCTGGACGCGGGCGCGGCCCGCGCCGACCACCGAGGACACGATCGCCTCGACCTCATTGCGCATCCGCTTTTCGAAACTGGCACGGCGTTCGTCTCCGACAACATTATCGTTGTCGCCGCTTTCGCCGTCGGCAAGCAATTGACCGGCCTCATCGACGATCGACACCCGCTGCGGTTTCAAGCCGCTGACGGCAGAGGCGACCAGGTGGCGGATGGCCCTGATCTGCTGCGGTTCGAGCGCACCACGCACGCGCACGACGATCGAGGCCGATGGTTCGGGCGTCTCGCGCGAAAACAGCGGCCGCTCGGGCAGCACCAGATGGACCCGGGCGGCCTGGATGCGGTCGATGGCGCGGATGGTGCGAGCAAGTTCGCCCTCCAGCGCGCGCAGATGATTGATGTTCTGGACGAAGCTGGTGGTGCCGAGCGCGTCGGATTTGTCGAAGATCTCGTAGCCGACGCCGCCGCCCTTGGGCAAACCGCCCTCGGCGAGCTTCATCCGCAGCCGCGTGACCTTGTCCTTCGGCACCATGATCACGGCGCCGTCGTTGCGCAATTCGAAGGGAATGGCCTGGCGTTCCAGGTCCTTGATGATGGCGGAGGAATCCTCGGTACTGAGGTCGGTAAAGAGAGTGGTCATCTGCGGCGTAGTGACGCGCATGATGACAAAGGCGAAGAAACCGATCAGCGCGGCTGTCACCGCGACCATCGCCATCAACCGCGAAGCGCCCAGACCTTTTAGGAAGCCCACCAGACTCTGCAAAGCAACCGCCCCCGAGATTCGGCGCCAAGAGCCGACTGGGCAATTATTGCCTATGGGAAGGTTACGATATGGTTAACGAAGGAAAAGAGCCGTGGCAAAAGTTCAACATGAAAAAGATCGGCCTCACGAAACGAGGCCGATTTTTGTCAAATGCGTTCGGTTCTGGAGGGCGCTTATTGGCGATATTGCTGGATGCGGGTGGTGCGCAGTCCGGCAAGGCCATGCTGATCGATGGAAAACTGCCAGGATAGGAATTCGTCAACGGTCAGCGTGTAGCGGCTGCAAGCCTCCTCAAGGGAGAGCAGACCGCCGCGGACTGCGGCAACGACTTCGGCCTTACGGCGAATTACCCACCGTTTGGTTCCGGGTGCGGGCAAGTCCGCAATTGTTAACGGACTACCGTCAGGCCCGATGACGTATTTTACCCTCGGGCGATGGGGTTCTGTCATGGCGTACTCACAAACTCTCAACCACTGAACTCACGCGAGCAATCTACGCCCCGCGACTTAAAATTTGCCTAAGCCCAAGGCTTCAATACGAATCTCCTTGAAAATGACGTGACAAGGTCATCCGGGCGCCGCTCGGGCACCCGGATGACCGGTATGGGGGTGGGATGCGGATGAAGGCTGTAACCGACGATATAGGCGTCGTCGTCAGTTCGCGATGCCCTCGATCTGGTTGATCGTGTAGGTCTTGCCGTTGATCGACAACAGAGGCGGCGACTGGGTGAGATCGACCGAACTCACCACGCCCTGGATCGCGGTTGTGATGGCCACGGTGTTGTTCGACGAGTCCTTGGCGGTGGCCGTCAGGGTATAATTGCCATCGGGCAATTGGCTGCCGTCACTGCCCTGGCCGTTCCATACAAACGGCTGGTTGTCGCCCGCGGTCACGCTGTAGCTACCCGAGAACACTGTCTGACCGGTACTGGCGGCGATGGTGATATTGACATCCGAATTGGCGGGAATGCTGAGATCCCACGTCGCCGTGCTGTTGGTCAGCGCAGCGGTATTGCCGCTGACCACCGCTGTCTTGCCGACGAATCCCAAGGCCTGGGTCGATTGCGCGGTCTGCTGCAGGGATACCAGCGTTGCCAGCGAGTCGTTGGTGTTGAGCTGCTGCTGGACGCCTGCGAATTCCACGAGCTGCTGGGTAAACTGGTTGGTGTCCAGCGGATCGAGCGGATTCTGGTTCTGCAATTGCGTCGTCAGCAGGGTTAGAAAGCTTTGAAAGTTGCCGGCGATTTGCTGGGAGGCCAGCGCATTTGCGGATGAAGCCCCCGAGCCTGACGAAGACGAGGCCGGTAAGGGCGTCGTTCCCGAAACGATCGGGCTGGCGGCGTTTGCTGCTGGTGTTGTCATGTTGGTGTCCTCAGACCCTGATGTCCACGCCGCTGCTCGATGCGAGCATGCGGCCATATGTCCGTCCGGCCGTCACCGCCGGAATGGTGTCTTCGTCGCTGATGACCAGCCGCTGCGCGTTGCGGCCGGTTTCGTTGCCGCTGTTCTGGCCGGAAGAGGATTGGTCGCGCAGGCTGAATTGAAGGCCGCCGTCGCCGGTCTTGAAGCCCGCGTCATTCAGCGCGCGCTGCAGCTGGGGCGCGTCCTGTTGCAACATCGAAAGCGTTTCCGGTTTTTCGACCGTCAAATGCGACGTCATCTGGCCATTGCGATCGACGTCGATGCGAACATCGATGCGGCCGAGTTCAGCCGGATCGAGCCGGATTTCGAAGCTGCTCTTGCCGTTCTTCGCCGATACCGCGATCTCAAGCGCCAGCCCGCTCAATGGCACCGCCGCGCTCGTTGCCGCCGTGACGCTTGGTCCCACCGGAGCGGCCGTAGCCGTGGTGGGGAGTTGCGGCTGGATCGTGCCTGTTGCGAGCGCGCCCGATGGATCGGTTGGCGTATGTCCGGTCTCGGTGACCGTCGAATGTTCGTGGGCCGGCACGGTGGCGGCTATCGTCGATGAGGAACTGGCGGAGGCATCCGCTTTCGCAGCGTCGGCAGCACCATTCGCTGCGCCCGGTTTGTCCGTGACGGCGGGTTGTTGCGCGGCCGTGGCAGACGGATCTGTCTTGCCCGAATCGGTTTCCGGACTGCCCGATGCTGCGGTCCCTGCTTGCGCCGTGACCGGCGCCTTGCTGGAGCCTTTCGGTGTAACAGGCGCCGTCGCCGCAACAGCCGCTGCTGTCACACCCGTTGCCGCGGTTGTATCGGTCTGCGCTGCCTTTGCCGCCCCGGCGGGCGTTTCGCTTGCCGCCGTTTGGACCGCGGTCTTTGCGGTTGCGGCCGTAGCTGTGACGATCCCTGTTGCCGACGCGGTCGCGGCGGCAGCAGAATCGGTCCCGGTCAGCGCCAATGGCGTAGCCGGTGTTGATGTGGCCGTTTGACTGGCAGCACTCGCCGCCGCGGCAATCGCCAGCGGCGCAGTGGCCGGGGTGCTGCCGGACGCTGGCGTAGCAGCAGGAGCACCTGTCAGCGCGACGGTCGTGGGAATCGCCACTGCGACCACGTTCGGCGCTGTCACGGACGCTCCGGCGGGCTGCGCCGCGGCGGCGGGATCGGTTGAAGAACTGGCCGCAGAAGTGTCGCCGGAAGATGAGCTTGCGGTTGATTTCGCAGCGTCATCTTTCGAGGCCGTGGATTTCGTGCGGGAACGCTGCGGCCCGTCGGTGTTGGCATTGTTATTGGCGTCGGAGGATTGTCCGGCTGGTGGCCCCTGATTGTTCGAACTATTCCTCGCCGACTGGTTGGTAGCCGAGGTGTCGCGCGGTGGCCTGTTGTCCGCGGCGGTCGACGCGTCATTGGACCCGCGTTGCGTGGCGGATTGTTCCTGCGCCATGGCGCTCGCGTGAGCATTGCTGGCCGCGGCCGCCGCGTTGCTGTCGACCAGGGTCGCGAAACTGTCGTTTCCGGCCGATTGGTTCGGCGTGGACCGGGCAGGCCTCGGCGGCGCGCCCTGATAAGACACGTTTGCTGCTGCTTCTGACGTGACGCTAACCACGGGCGGCCTCTCGCGATGAACCTGGACCTGAGATCAGCAAGGACCGGGCCACCCCAAGCCCCATAAAATATCTATTTATTTCAATGCCTTAACTATTGTTCACGGAGGCTGCGGAACCGCTGCGGGGATCCCCTTTTTGCCCGGCGGCAAGATTTGCCCGCCGCAGGCCGCAAAAGAGGTTCGCGTGATTGCTTCGCGAGAATGCGGCCTATATTAAAGGTCAGCTTTTCAAGCGTTCCGATAAGGCGAATTCGCTTGCCAGGGACGGCTCCAAAGCTTTCTAACCGCAAAGTGGCTTTCTGATCGCGAAGCGTTCAATGCCGCCGCGATCGCATCGATGACCGGAACCATGCTCAACAGTTTGGATCTCGAAGGCCGTCCACAGGACACCAGGATCGTCGTCGCCATGTCCGGCGGCGTGGATTCGTCGGCGACGGCTGCGCTGTTGAAGTCCGAGGGTTACGACGTCGTCGGCATCACGCTGCAGCTGTACGATCACGGCGCCGCCACCCATCGCAAGGGCGCCTGCTGCGCCGGGCAGGATATCCACGACGCGCGCAATGTCGCCGAAAGAATCGGCATCCCGCATTACGTGCTGGATTATGAGAGCCGTTTTCGCGAATCGGTGATCGACAATTTCGCCGACAGCTATGCCTCGGGTGAAACACCGGTGCCGTGCATCGAGTGCAACCGCTCGATCAAGTTTCGCGATCTGCTCAAGACCGCGCGCGAGCTTGGCGCGTCCGCGCTTGCAACCGGACACTACGTGGCTTCGCGCCGCATGGGCGACGGATCGCGCGCACTGGTCTGTGCCGCCGACGCCGATCGCGACCAGAGCTATTTCCTGTTTGCGACCACGCGCAAGCAGCTCGATTTTCTGCGCTTCCCGCTGGGCGATATGACCAAGCCTCAGACGCGCGAATTGGCACGGCGCTTCGGCCTCGATGTCGCGGACAAGCAGGACAGTCAGGACATCTGCTTCGTGCCGACCGGGCGCTATACCGACATCATCGGCCGGTTGAGGCCGAATGCCATCGAGCCCGGCGATATTGTCGACCTCGAGGGCCGCGTCATCGGCAGGCATCAGGGTATCGTTCACTTCACCGTCGGCCAGCGGCGGGGATTGGGCATCGCTTCCAACGCGCCGCTGTATGTGGTGCGGCTGGACGCAGCAAGTCGCCGCGTCGTGGTGGGGCCGCGCGAGGCGCTGCGGATGGATCGCATCGTGTTGCGCGACGTCAACTGGATCGGCGACGGTGCGCTCGACCGTGCGGTCGGCGAGGGTCTCGAGATTTTCGTGCGCGTGCGCTCGACCCGCACGCCGCAGCCGGCGTGGCTGCGCGCGGCTGATGGCGGGTATGAAGTCGAGCTGGTCGCAGGCGAAGAGGGCGTATCGCCCGGCCAGGCCTGTGTGTTCTACGATGCCCCCTCAGGCCAGGCGCGCGTGCTCGGCGGTGGCTTCATCCAAAGCGCAACCGCGAAGAGCGCAACGGCCCAAGCCGCGCTGCGGCCGCAGCCGCTTGTCGAGGCGATGCGCGGATAACATTTCAGGGCGCAGGGCATGGCTGGGGATATCGACCGCGCGGGGGTCGCAAAGGCTTATGGGCGCTGGGCGCCGGTCTACGATCTCGTGTTCGGCAAGGTTTTCGATCACGGCCGCCAGTCGACCATCGCCGAGGCCGACAAGATCGGCGGGCGGATTCTCGACGTCGGCGTCGGCACCGGATTGTCGCTGTCGGATTATTCGCCGACCACGAAATTGTGCGGCGTCGATATTTCCGAACCGATGCTGCGCAAGGCGCAGCAGCGCGTGCGTGCGCTGGGTCTTGGCAATGTCGAGACCCTCGCGGTGATGGACGCCAGGAATCTCGCATTCGCGGATTCGTTTTTCGATGCGGTGGTGGCGCAATATGTCATCACCGCGGTGCCGGATCCGGAAGCAACGCTCGATGACTTCATCCGCGTGCTGAAGCCCGGCGGCGAGCTCATTCTGGTCAATCACATCGGCGCCGAAAGCGGTCCGCGCCGCGTCTTCGAACTGGCGTTCGCGCCGCTGGCGCGGCGGCTCGGCTGGCGGCCGGAATTCCCGTGGGCGCGTCTGTCCGATTGGGCAGCAAAACACGGCGGCGTCAGCCTGACCGAGCGCCGCCCGATGCCGCCGATGGGGCATTTCTCGCTGATCCGCTACCGCAAATCCTGAAGGTTCCGCGGAACCTCCGCGCGCGCAGGCCGTTTTCCCCACATGCGGATGAAACATTCACTCTTTCTCTCATGTGCGTTGATCGCGGCGTCCGGCGTGGCGAGCGCGCAAGCCCCCCCGGCACCGGCGACGCCACCGGCTCGGACTGCGCCGCCTGCGCCCGGCCGCACAAATGACTGCGCGCCGACGCAATCGACGCTGCAGGGAAATATCGCCCCGCGGGGCACGACCACAGGTCAGAGCCGGGAGCCGCTTGGCGACAAGCTGGCAAAGTCTGACGGTGTGCTGTGTCCGCCTGCGGGCGTTGACCCAGAAATACGGGCGCCGACGCCCGATACCGGCAATACGCCGGTAATACCCCCACCCGGCAGCCCCGGCGGCGATCCCAGCGTCCGGCCAAAATAAGCGCCCATTGCCAGGAGTTGATTTTGCAAAGGACTCGGCCTTGCAAAGGACTTGGCTTTGAAGGACTTGGCGAACCAGCCGGGTTTGCTTGACAGGCCCTTGACCGGCTTCTTATATGCCGCGCGTTCGCGACTGCGGTATATGAGCCGCGACGGTGAACCGTGGCGAGGTAGCTCAGCTGGTTAGAGCACGGGAATCATAATCCTGGGGTCGGGGGTTCGAGTCCCTCTCTCGCTACCAACTTAACCCCCGACGAAGAACTTTCGGGGAATATTGGTTCGGCGATAAGTGCAGCCAACCGTCCATTTACCTTGAGCCGGATGGGTTCACCCGGTAACGTTTTCTTGATGATAACGGATTCAATCAACTGGCGGATTGCCTCCGCCATGTCGCCAACCCACCCTTCTTCTGCGTTGATTGTCGTCGCAAGATCTCCAACGACTGATAAATAACGCTCTAGCGCCGCCGGGTGGAGCGCGACTGTTGTCGCCAGGGGCGACAAATCAAGCAATTGTTTTTCAAGCTTTTGCTTCTCCGCGTTCAGATCAGAAATCTTCGCAGTGAATTGCGATATGGGGGCATCAGAGTCGATCATCGCCTCGGTAAGCCGAGCGATTTTGCGGTTAAGTTCCCCAAGCGCTTTTTCCAGTTTAGGTCCCATGGTGTTTGCGTTGGCAATCAAGCGCTTCCGCTCAGCGTGATAGGTTTCGAGAAATAATCGGATTGCGCTGGGATCAACCAAATGCTTGCGAAGTCCTGTCAGCACCATCTGTTCAATCTGGTCAAGATAATAGGTGCGATTGTTATCACATGTTTTTGCATTGTGAAATTTTGTGCAGATGACGCGAGTGCCTCCACGATCGACCCCCTTAATAGACATCCCCCCACCGCAGACCGAACAGCGAAGTAGTCCACTTAGTAGCCGCCTCGGCTTTCGGCGGAGCGCGGGAGCAGCGCGCCCTCTTTGTCTTCGGAGATCTGTTACTTGATTGAAGATTTCCGGACTTAAAATTTGCAAATGCCGCGCATCGGCTCGATGCCATAGGGATTCTGGATTTGGTCGGGAAACCCGTTTTCCTGTTTCCGGGTTCTTCACCATTCGAACGCGATTCCACACCAGCTGGCCGCAGTAGATTTCGTTACCAAGAATACCGTTATGTCTGTTGTTTGACCCTGTCAGTGTTCCCGGCTGCCAATAAGTTCCGCGTGGTGGTTTGACACCCTCTCCATTCAAAATCCCAATGATTTTCCCCGACCGCGCACCAGCGAGGTACATGGCATAAATCCGACGAATAATTTTGGCTTCCGGCTCATGAATGACCCATTCGCCCGGTTTTCCCGGAGTAGTACGATATCCGTACGCCAATCCCCCCGCGTGTTTGCCTTGGCGAATGTTTCCAGCGGCCCCACGTCGAACTTTATGCGCGAGATCGGTCAGGTACATCGCGCTTACGATTCCACGAAGGCCGATTTGCACTTGATCCGCACGGCCTTCGTGGACCGTTAGAATGTCGATGCCACCGAACGACAACTTCTTGTAGATTGCAGCTAGATCTTCCTGATCTCGCGAAATGCGATCCAGCGATTCGACAATAAGGATGCTGAATTCGCCGCGTTTTGCGGCCTGCATCATCTTGCTGATGCCGTCTCGCCCATGAATCGAAGCCCCCGACTTCGCACGATCTTCGTAATAGGCAATTGTTTTGATGTTTTCGCGTTTTGCTTTGTCGCGGCAGACGGCAAACTGGTCTTCAATTGAACGGTCAGACTGAAGATCAGATGAAAATCTTGCGTATATCGCCGCGCTAATCATGACTCTTCTCCGGATCCTCATTAGAAACGGATTCTGCTTCATTGGGAAGCGGGCATGGACCGCTTTCTTCATCATGGTGTCGTTTCGCCATGAACAGCGCGATGGCCTCGACAATTCTTGCAATCTCGGCCGGAATAGCTGGATCGGTAATGCCGGAGGCACCCGCTGAAGCTTCTGACGAAGAGGGCGAGGATTTGCGCGATTGAGACAAGGGCCGGCGCTTCGTTGCCCGAGTCGTCGGGAAGCGTTACCCATGTCTGACTGCCTTTTGCTCGTCAGGACGTTTTCGGCCCTGTGAGATTATCACCACAGGGCACGGGTAAGTCTCGCCGTGGCGGCGATCCTTTGCGCAACTTGGTCGTGGCTGAAATGCCGGAGGCCATCTTGTCCTGAACCATTGTGCCCCGTGACCGAAATCGTCGAGGGCACTATTAAGGATATGGGGTTGAACAGGGCGTCCGGCAAGCTGGTCCCACCGAATCGTATTCGCTCTCACCACCGTCCTTGCGCGTGTCGGCTTAGAGAAGGGTAGAAGTCCATCCCGACCAGCCGACCACTCGGCCGTTGGTGCTCCAAGTCGTCCTAAGGCCCTTGCGGCCGCCTCGGCTGGATATTATGTGCAAAGTCGTTGGCGATAGCAGATTGGCCAGGATTCGTGCTTTTTTACGATACCATATTGTTTAGTGCCGATCGCGGGACCATTGGGTCCGCGTCGTCCGCCACTGTCTCGAATCCTTTCCGCAGATTCATCCCACTTCTCCGAATCTTAGGCACCTAAATCCCTGGGTCCTAACTGTCGTCAGACAGCAATGGGGAATGCAGCCTGCGAGGGCAGCAGCCGGAGAAGTGTGCCATGGGTACAGAAAAGGTCGCGGAAAGACAGCCGTTTACGCGTCTAACGGTGCCAGTAGCTTCAATCGAGATGGATGAAAGTTTCGATCGAGATTTCAGTAGCCCATAGGCCAACTCCTGAATGCGGTAAGCCAGCCGGTTCTCAAGGAAGCGACGGTTAAACTCTGTCGGTGGACCCGCTAAGCAGTCGTGGCTCACGAGAAGGATCGCTTATCAAAAAATGCCGCCATCGATCTGGGGTGGGTGTCGCGACCCATTTTTGCCTAACGTTTCGAGATACCCCTTTGCGGGAATACGTAGAACGTGCAACAGTTTCTTCGCGCCATTCGACCACCTCTCAGCACGAACAATGCGCCCAACTTTTGTTTCTATGGCCTTTTTGGGCCTCACACTGCTAGCTGCGCAAATCCCTTCTGCAGGAGCGCAGAACCGAAACGTCAGGGGGTGTTTGTCCATCACTGACGTGAACGCACGCATTGACTGCCTGGAGGGGCAAACGCAGCCCCCGGCGACAATCGCGCCTCCGATCCCATCTGACGCAATACGCCGGCCGACGCAGACCCGCCTAACTCCTAGTTTTGACTGTCGCGCCGCCGCTAGTTCCATAGAAAGAGCTATTTGCAGCGACGACGAACTGTCCGGGTGGGACGCGCGGATGGGGCAAGCTTTTCAACAGGCCCTGCGTCTCCAAAAGGACATCCAACCACTATTGGAGAGCCAGCGGCGCTGGATCAGCCTGCGGGATAGGACTTGCGGAAGCACCCCAGAAATTCCGATGTCGTGCTTACTGGAAATGACGAAACAGCGAGCGTCGGCGCTATCTGAAATTACCCCAACTGATGCGAGTGCTGTGCCTCAGCAGCCTCCAGCGACGACCATAACGTCTCAACCGAGTCCCGCAACCAGTGTTGGGCGTCAACCGGAGCCTATTCCGCCTAACCCCGTGCCTAGTCTGAGCCAGCCAGACAATCGTCCGAGAGCACTCGCAAGTCCAAACACCGTCGCGGCTCCTCAGATATCTTCTCAAATAAATAGCGTGGTCCCCGCTCATCAGGACGGAGGAACGAGCCCTATCATTGTCCTGCTAGGTGTCGGCATGGCCATATGGCTCAGCCTGATTGACCGTCTGAACCTGAAACCCATCCTCTCCCCCTACTTCGAACATTCGGATACATTGGGGGGTATTGCAACCTGTCGTTTGGCCTCAATATGCGACCTTTGGCGGGTATCGGACCGGGGGAGTTGTAAAGGTACGATAAGCGCCGTGGCGTTATGCGGATGATTCCGACGAGGCGCGGAGGCCGACGCTCGAGTCGGTTGAGGGAGAGCGACCTCCGCAGATCGATAATCCTTTGAGATCAGGCTCGGATTGAAAATCTATCGATCGCATTCATCACCCGTCTGCGAGGCTCAACGTCTCTCAAGTAGATGGTGTCTTTCAAGAATTCGAGCTCCGCTGCCTGCTTCTCCTCGTCTACGTCGATGTACCAAGATCTTGTTCGACCGTCGGCTCCATCGCTCCAACGATAACCCCGCTTTTTCAACTCGTCTTTCAGCTCGAAAGGCGACTGTTCGGCCCAGATGCGGATTGTTTTGCGTCTTGCGCGGTCCAGAAGAACCGCGAGAGCTGGCCGATTTGGCTTTGGAAGGTGTGAAGCCAAGATCTCAACGAGGGCGCGACAATCATCAATGGCGCGATGAGCTTGATGGAACAGGCCAACACCGGCCAGCAAATAACCCAGACGCGATCCATCAAACCCGTGCTTTCGCCATTCCACCTCCGTTGCCGAACATGCCCACGGTTTGTGCTCGAACAGCGGCCAATAGCGTTCCGCAAATTTTCGATCAAAGTTGGCGTTGTGCGCGATGACAATCCCGGCGTCTGTAGCAAATGCAGCAACGGCTTCTGGGTCAATCTGATGTCCAAGAACCATCTCGTCCGTGATGCCGGTAAGGTCACTGATTTCCGAGGGAATTGAATTCTGCGGCTGGTTAAAAGACGAAAAGACATCCGTGATCTGACCCACCCGATCGTCCGGAAGGTAGGTGAACTTCACCATCGCGAGTTCAATAATCTCATCCCGAGCCGTATCAAGACCGGTTGTTTCGACGTCCAGCAAGATACCGGTCTTCGTCGCTTGACCCTGGCAAGAAGCAAATTCAGTCCGAGGCGTGAGCCTGCGCAAAACTCGGTAATCCGGGGATTTCGCTAGCGTTTCGGCCATCGTGGCTAGACTGATTTCTTCGGGCGGCATAGGGTCAACCGTGAGATGTATTCGCTTGGAACACCATGAATAGTTCTTTTTATTCTAGCTCGATCAAAGACTTTGTCGATCAATCACCCGAAACGATCCTTGGACATCTCGCCAAACAGAACTCTTTTTCATTAGAGGCGCTGCAGCGCAATGCGTGGCTTGCCCAGATATCTATTTTGCAGCGTGAACTCCGAGGCTTAGCATCAGGCTGGGTCGCGTTCGAGTTTGCTATCCCGCGGATGGGCAAGCGGGCCGACAATATCGTTCTGGTTGGCGGGGTCGTTTTTGTCTTGGAATTTAAGGTCGGGACCGAGCAATTCGACAACGCCGCGCTGGATCAAGTGGTCGACTATGCGCTCGACCTCAAGAATTTTCACAGCGGCAGTCACGACCGACCAATCGCACCAATCGTCGTGGCAACCGGGGCGATAGATGCTGTCCATTCCCTTATTTGGGCAGACGACAAAGTCGCGCAACCGATTCTCAGCAATGGCGTCGGGTTGGGCGCATTAATCGAAGACATTTCAGATCAAGCGACGACTGGCACCGAGATCGATGTGCAGGCCTGGCTAAGCAGTGGCTATAAGCCAACACCCACGATCATTGAAGCGGCGCAAGCGCTCTATCAAGGTCATAAAGTAGGCGAGATCACCCGATCGGACGCAGGTGCTATCAACCTAAGCCAAACGGCAGAATGCATTGCGCAGGTGATCGAAGATGCCAAATCGAAGCGACACAAGGCCATTTGTTTTGTGACGGGCGTCCCGGGCGCCGGCAAGACACTGGCGGGTCTCAACCTTGTGACTCAGCGCGCAAACGCTCACGAAGATGAACACGCCGTCTTTTTATCGGGCAACGGACCGCTCGTCGACGTTCTGCAGGAAGCCCTCGCCCGCGACGAGCATGCGCAATCAAAGCTGACGGGGTCCATGATCCGCAAGGCCGATGCCGCGCGCAAAGTAAAGAGCTTCATTCAGAATATCATGCATTTCCGCGACGACGGTTTGGCGAGCTCAAACGCGCCGATTGAGCGCGTCGCGGTGTTCGACGAGGCACAACGGGCCTGGGATCGAGACCATTTGGCAAATTTCATGTCACGCAAGAAGGGTCTTCCAGACTTCGATATGTCGGAACCGGCATTCCTGGTCAGCGTCATGGACCGCCATGAGGATTGGTGTGTAGTGGTTTGCTTGATCGGAGGCGGTCAGGAGATCAATGCCGGCGAAGCCGGGCTCACGGAATGGTTCTCGGCTCTGCAATCAAGATTCATCGACTGGAAGGTGTTTACGTCGCGCCAATTGGCCCACCGTGATTATCATTGGGGACAAGATCTTCCGGCCATGTTGAGCAGGCTCGACGTCACTGTTTACGAGCATCTGCACCTCGCTGTATCGATTCGGTCATTTCGCGCAGAAAAATTGTCCGAATTCGTTGGGGCCGTCGTGGCGGGCGAAGTCGAGGTCGCGCGCGCTCTATACGACCAGATCAAGGCGACATATCCAATTATTTTGACCCGTGACCTTGCTGCCGCGCGGGCTTGGCTCCGAGAGCAGGCGCGGGGAAGCGAGCGCGTTGGACTTGTCGCCTCATCGGGCGCGTCGCGATTAAAGCCGCTCGGCCTGAATGTTCATGAAAAGATCGACGCTACGCATTGGTTTTTGAACGGCAAACACGATGTGCGTTCGTCGCACTACCTCGAAGATCCAGCCACTGAATTTGACATCCAGGGACTAGAGCTTGATTGGGTCGGGGTCTGTTGGGACGGCGACTTTCGATCGATCAGCGGTAAGTGGGCGTTCCATCGGTTTACGGGCACGAGGTGGCAGAATGTGAACGACGAAAACAGAAAGATCTATTTGACGAATGCCTACCGGGTGCTGCTGACACGCGCGCGACAAGGCATGGTGATCTATATTCCGGAAGGTGATCCGGACGACGTGACGCGGCCGCCGGCTTTTTATGACGGAACGGCGGAATTCCTGTCAAAATGCGGACCGTCGTTTCTCTAAGGGGCGATGATCGCCGGCAGACCGCAAGCGGGCAGGCAGCGCTCAGTAGGTCACTGACCGACTAATTCCATAACATCTGATCTGCGAAATCTTGTTGTAGCAGCAAAGCTAAAATGTCAGCACTGAGCAAAGTAGAGATGTCAGTTTCTGCTCCTTTTTGGGAGTTCGGAGGCTGTCATTTCGATGGGCATGGTGGTGATGAGCAAGCGCGAGCTGAACCGTCTTGAAGTTCTGGCACGGCTGGACAGCGATAGATTAACGGCTCAAGCAGCTGCTGAGCTGATGAAGATAACGCCGCGGCAAACGTATCGGCTGTTGAGGAGATATCGCGACGGCGGCGCTTCTGCCGTTGCCAACCAGGGCCGCGGTCGTCCCTCGAACAACCGCTTGCCGGATGTTGTTCGCGATCACGCGATTGCTCTGGTGCGGGAGCGGTACGCAGACTTTGGACCGACATTCGCGGCCGAGAAGCTGGCGGAGCGTCATGATCTCAGAGTTTCGCGGGAGACGCTGCGGAGCTGGATGCAGCAGGCGGGGATCTGGATGTCTCGCGCTGAACGCAAACGCATCCAGCAACCTCGGCATCGCCGCGAGCATGTTGGTGAGTTGGTCCAGATCGACGGCTCGGAGCATCGTTGGTTCGAGGATCGTGCAGCCGCCTGCACGTTGTTGGTGTTCGTCGATGATGCGACCAGCCGCCTGATGGAGCTACGCTTTGTCGCCTCGGAGAGCACATTTGCCTATTTTGAGGCGCTGAAGGCCTATCTTCGTCGTCACGGTAAACCTGTCGCCTTCTACTCCGACAAACACTCCATCTTTCGGGTGTCGAACGAGAACGCGGCCAGCGGTAATGGAATGACACAGTTCGGACGGGCGTTGTCGGAACTTAACATCGAGATTCTGTGTGCCAATACCAGTCAGGCGAAGGGTCGCGTCGAGCGCGCGCATCATACGCTGCAGGATCGCCTGGTGAAGGAGCTGAGACTCGCCGGCATCAGCACGATCGAGGCGGCAAACGCGTTTCTGCCCAACTTCGTCGCCGACTACAACGGCCGCTTTGCCAAGCCTGCGGCCCGCGATCAGGACTTTCATCGTTCGGTCGATCCCCGGCAGGATCTCGATCAGATTCTGTGTTGGCGTGAGCAGCGACAGGTGTCGCACCAACTGGTGGTGAACTACAGTCGTATGAAGCTGACGCTAAAGCCGGAAGGTCTGGCAGTTCGCCTTCGCGGCAAAATGGTCGAGATCTATGACTTTCCGGATGGGCGGCTGGAGGTTCGCTGGAAAGGTAGGTCGTTGCCTTATTCGGCCTTCGACAAGCTACAGCGCGTCAGTCATGCCGCCATTGTAGAGAACAAGCGCCTGGGCGAGATCCTGGCCTGGATCAAGGAACAGCAAGACCGCCAGCCCCGCCTCAACCGAGTTCCAGAGG
>JAQGKC010000205.1 GCA_028290305.1 Bradyrhizobium sp. | reverse complement strand
GACGAGATCGAACTCGAATGTCCGTTCGAGAACATGGGCGCGCAGATCGTGCGCGAGGTGTCCCGGCAGACCAACGAGGTCGCCGGCGATGGCACCACGACCGCAACGGTGCTGGCGGATGCGCTTGTCCAGCAGGGGCTTGCGTGCCTGGCCGGTGGTGCCAATCCCGTAGAACTGGTTCATGGCATTGAAGCGGCCGTTGAGGAGACCATCGCAACGTTGAAACGAAACGCAAAGCAGCTCCAGGGGGGTGAGGGTGTACGGGCGATCGCGCGCGTTGCCGCCAACGATGTCGCTCTTGGAAATCTTGTCGCTGAAGCCTTCGAACGGGCAGGGGCACAGGGCATCGTCGACGTGCAATTTGGCATAGGTGTCAAAACCGTTCTGGAGGTCGTCGAGGGCATGGCGTTCGACCGTGGCTATCTGTCCCATCACATGGTGACGGATGTCGAGAGGATGCAGGTCGTGCTCGATAATCCCTACATTCTGATGACGGACCACAAGATCCTGTCGCCAGCCGAGTTGACGGCAGTCTATGGATTGATAGCGAAGAGTGGACGGCCGCTGCTGCTGATCGCCGATGAGGTGTCACCGGCCTGTATCATCGACATGCTCGCACGCCGCGAGCGCGACAAGCTCAAGATTGCAGCCATTCATCCACCGGAATACGGACACTGGCGCAAAGCGCTGCTTGAGGATATCGCGATCACGACAGGCGGCAAGGTCATCGCCCGTGATCTCGGCGGCAGTGTCGACAAGTGCGAACTCGCCGATCTCGGCAGTGCGCGCCAGGTACGGATCTCGGCAGAACGAACGCTGATTACCGCAGGCAATGGCAATCAGGTTGCCATCGACGCCCGGCGCGAACAGATCAAGCGTCAGTATGACGCTGCGCCGGAGAACATCGAGCGCGACAAGTTTCAGGAGCGTCTGGCAAAACTCGCGGGCGGTACCGCCATCATTCTCGCCGGCGGAGCAACTCCCGTCGAGCAGAAGCGACGTGTGCAATTGATCGAGGATTCGATCAACGCAACGCGCGCCGCGCTCGAAGAGGGGGTCGTGCCGGGCGGCGGCGTCGCCCTGGTGCGTGCTGCACCGGCGCTGGATCCGCTGATCGCCAGCCTCACCGGCAGCGCGCGGCAAGGTGCAGAACTTCTGCAGCAGGCCCTGATGCAACCGCTTTTCCGCATTGCCGCCAATTGCGGTCTGGACGGCAACACCTACGTCAACAAGGTGGCAAAGTCGCTTAACGGCGTCGGCCTCGATGCCCGCACCGGAAGTCTCGTTGACCTCGTCCAGGCCGGCATCATCGATCCCGTCAAGGTGAGCTACAGCGCGGTGCGCAATGCGGCATCGGTCGCGGGATTAATTCTCACGACGCAGACGCTGATCGCCAAGAAGCCGGACGATTTCGATCCGACGGCTGCACCGGCGCGGGGCGGCGGCGCAGAATTGCTCGGCCGGGCCTGAATGCGCGCTAATCGGCGTTGGGAGTCCGTGCAACCACTTTCGTCATAACTCACTTACCGTCCCGGTCTAACCGCCGGGATGGATTTAGCTTTCTGGGGAACGGGAACGGCTTCGCGGAAGTCCCGGCCGCCAGAGCTACGACCCGAACGCACTTGTGCAAATTCTGGGTCACGGCACTTTAACAGGAGCGCAAAGGGGCGAATTGTTGACCTGTCGTCTTGGCCATGCCAGACGGTGCGGCGTGATGCTTCGATGCTTGACCCTGTTTGGCGGAGTCGTAGCCTTCGCGGCCTTTGGGCCTGCGACGGCACAGTCGTGGATGCCTGTTCGGGCGCCTGAAAGGACTGCGCCACAATCGCTGTCGCGCCCGGCGGAACCGGCCATGATCCGCCGCGAGAAGAATGCTACTGCGTTCTTCGTCGATGACTCCGGGCACATGCTCACCGCCCGTCATGCGGCGGAGGATTGCACCCGCATCGTCGTCTTCAAGGAAGGCCGCGCTGTGGCTGCCCGCCTCGTCGCGCTTTCGCGGCGCTTCGACATCGCTTTGATCAAGGTGCCGAAGACGCTGGGGCTAGCGGCGGTGTTCCCGCGCAGCGTGACGGTGAGTGCCAACGACATGGTGTTCGCCGCCGCTTACGACACGCTGCCGGGCATGATGGCGCGCGGCGGCACGCTCGCCAATGCCACGGTAGCATCGAGCTTCGGCGGCAGTGAGGCCGGGTACCTGGTGATCGACTCCAACGTTACGTTTGGCGCCAGCGGCGCGCCAGTGCTCGACAGCCGTGGCCTGGTGGAAGGCGTGATCAGCCGCCGCACCATGATCAACCGCGTGTTGACGGTAGGGGCTGCCGAGGCCAAGGCGTTTCTGGTCGGAAACGGGGTCCATGTCGAGGAGGATGACCGTCCCCAGATCGCCGGCGGTAGCTCACGCGCCAACCGCGCCGCCTCGATCTCGGCGCGTGTCACCTGTCTGCAAAACTAGCCGGGCAAAGTGCGGCGTCAGTCCTGACCCAAACCCTTCCCGATACGGATCTGTTCAAGATGTTCACCGTCAGTTCGGCCTTTCGCGTTCGATGGTCCGCGGCTACCCTGTGCGCGCTGCTGCTGGTCTTGCCCGGCCTGTTCGTGCTTCCGAGGCGGCTTCCGGCACAGGGTCTCGATTATCGCAACCCGGACAAGGCACCGCCGTCCTGGGGGCAGTTTGCGAAACTGGTGCAATACCGCTTCGAGGCATGGATCGGAGCCGACGAGGAGGTGGCGAACCGCTTCCGTGCCTATGTCACTGATCACGCCGGCAAGGAAGATGGGCCACCGCCGATGCTGGTGGTAAAGGCGTGGCTCAACCCCGATGGCACGGTGGAGCGAGTGACGTTTGCGGCGCTGAAGGATGCCCGCGCCGATACCGATCTGCACACCATCCTCACACGGGGCAACATCGGTGAGGCGCCACCGCCGGAGATGTTGCAGCCGCTCAACCTGCGCTTTTCGCTCAATCTCAAGAAATGATCCGCAACGCCGGTTAAGCGAGCGCGAAAAGAACGAGTTATGACGGTACGTCATTTGGGGTGGCGGAGCCGTCATGTTTCCACGGCCTATTTTTGTGCCACCTCCGTCACCTGCTGCTGTCATGAATGAAATATTACAATGGCGCCCGCACACATCTCTCCTTGGAGAAGAGGGCGCCGTCCTCGGGTGCCGTCGAACGGGCCGGGCGGATTCTTTGCCCCCCAATTCTCGGCGGGCTGCACAGGCTTCCTCGTCACCAATTGGACATCAATGATTTGGTCCGGGCGCAGGGCGATTGGCGCGGTCGTGCGCGCCCCAGGCTTTAATATTTTGCTCAGGAGGCACCGGCAAAGCAAGCTGCTGGTCAATCGGCAGGACTGAGGCGACGAGGGGTGGGCCTTAAATTCAGTTGGAATTTCGTTCGAGCTGACATGGGACTGTAACACTGCCTGCTTACGTACAGCCGGCTCGGCCATGGCAGTCTTGCGAATGTAAGGATAGGCGTTTGACGCCGGATGCGCCGAGTTTCACGCGAGCCCGGGGCGTTCGGCTGCACCGTGCGCTGCTGTTGGTCGTTGGCTTTATGATAAACAGCAGTCTCGTTGTTGCGCAAACGCCTGGTCCTCAAGGCAGGCCTGAAAGCTTAGAGAAAATCATTGCTTTCGATATTCCGTCACAACCGTTGTCGTCGGCGCTTGAGGCTTTCAGTACGGTTGCGGAGATCGAACTCTTCTACGAGAGCGGCTTGGTGATCGGTCGTCGCTCGTCTGCTCTCCGCGGTCAATTCTCGCCTGACGCAGCCCTTCGCGTGCTGCTCAAGGGGACCGACCTTTCAACAGCTTCATTCGAACACGGCACCATCACCA
This sequence comes from Bradyrhizobium sp., assembly GCA_028290305.1. The sequence continues at coordinate 44,472 of JAQGKC010000205.1, read as the reverse complement.
TCCTTCCGCCGGAGAGGAGGATAAATGCTGCGGAGCTCGCGGGGATCAAAGTCAAAGCGATGGAGTTCTCTCCTTACTTCGCCATGATCCAGGCGAGCCTGCGCCTGGCATTTTGCCGAATTCCCGCAATTGAGATGGATGCAGCCGAACTTCGCGCTCGGCTCTGGATCGCACCATCCGGAGATATTTCGCGCGCAGAACTGTTGTCGTCGACGGGATCTGACCAGCGCGATCAGGCTTATGTCATGGCGTTGCGAACGCTCACGATTGGAGCGTCACCGCCGGCTGCGATGCCGCAGCCCGTTACGCTGATGGTCCTGCCGAGGGACTCGCGCGAAGCCGCCGAATGCGTTCAGCCCGGCATGCCTCTCCGGTCAGCCGGTCATGAGTAGTTCCGCCAGTATCGCCATGCTACGGCAGCTGCTCGTCGGCGAATATGCTGAGCTGAAAAGGCATTTGGCACGTCGGCTCGGTTCTGAGGATCTGGCCGGCGAGGTGCTGCAAGAGACTTATCTTCACCTGGAACGTCCCGCGCGTATCGGCACCATTAGCAACCCGAAACGCTATCTGCTCACGATAGCAACAACTATTGCCCGAATGAGTTTTCGCCGGGAACGGCGGTGGACAAATTTGTCCGAACTCGACGCGGTACTTGGCTTTGTCGATGAGGCGCCGGATCCGCTCCGGAGCCTTGAAGCGCGCGCCACCCAGCAAACGGCGCTGCCGACGCAATCGAACACCAATGACCGGCCGTCCGTCATCATTGTCGAAGTGCTGGGCTATGGCGGCGGCGAGGGCAACACTCCATCGGACCGGAACGATGATCAGCGTCGCAGAAATGGAGAGCAGCGGAGTTACAATACGACCAGTCCCTATCAGGTCCTTGGTGTCGGCACGCTAACTGACGAGCAAATATCCGGGCTGGCTGAGGAGAAGCGTGTCCAGCTTCGCCGGCGGGAGGGTGGTGGATAAAACCAAGACAGGTTACGTTGAATTCAGGATCGCCCGTCGTTAAAGCGGCACGCGGTTAAGCTGGCGCCAGCGGTACACGCAATGTCTGCTCATTGCTGCTGATGACGTCCCTTATTTTGAGCGCTTCTGCGAGGCGATCAACGCCGGCGCGGATTTGGCTTTCCGACAGCGAGGCGTAGCCCAGCAGCAGCCAGTTCGCCTCAAACTGTGATCCATCATATTCGTGGCCGCCACCCGACTGCACGGTATAGACGCCGATGTTGCGGGTCCGCGCGATTGCCTTGATATCGTGGGCCGGCGCGAGTGAGGCCGGCAGCCGCCACGCAATATGGGTGCCCGCGTCGGTGCCCATCAGATCGACGTCGCCAAAGCGCTCGCGCAACCCGCCGATCAGCGCATTACGGCGTGAAAAATAATGCTGCTGGCTGCGCCGTAGATGCCTCATGAACCCTCCGCCCTGCATGAAACGCGCAAGCGCGGCTTGCTCGAGCCAGACCTGGCCGTTGTCGAGCAGTGCCTTGGCAGTAGCGGCCGCGTCTACGAGATGCTCGGGGAAAATCGCAAAGCCCGTGCGCAGGCCGGCGCCGAGCGATTTGGAAAATGTGCCGAGATAGATGACGTGGTCGGGGCTGAGCGCCTTCATCGCCGGGAGCGGCGCACCGTCATAGCGAAACTCGCTGTCGTAATCGTCCTCGATCACATAAGCGCCGGTTCGCTGTGCCCAGCGCAGAATGGTACGGCGACGGTCAAGCGTTAACGTCGCCCCCATCGGAAATTGATGCGACGGCGTGAGATAAGCAAGGCGGGCGTCGGTGGCGGCGACGGCCGTTGCGTCGATACCGGAGCGGTCGATCGCAATCGGCCGCAAGCGCATCTGGTGGCTCTCGAACAAATACGCCGCGCCCTGGTTGCAGGGATTTTCCACCACGATCTCGTCGCCCTGCGAGGCCAGGAGGCGCAACACCAGGTTCAGCGCCAGCTGTGCGCCTGCGAGGATCACGACCTGTTCCGGCCGCACCCGGATGCCGCGAGTATTGCTAACATGGCCGGCGATCTCGGTACGCAGCGCCATTAAACCACAGGGATCGCCATATTCGGTGAGGTTATACCCGGCGGTGGCCAGCGATTGCATGATGAGGCGGCGCCATGTCTTCAACGGGAAGGCGCGGGGATCGGTGCGCTGGGTCCAAAAATCAATCGGAATGTTGGAATTGTGGAGGATGGCGTGCTGGCGGCCGGAGAACACGTGGGAAGCGCGGAACTCCGAGACCTCCGGAGAATCCCCGGCTTCGTCGTTTGCTTTCGCATCGATCGCCTGGTCCGGCAGGATGTCGGCGACGAAGGTGCCTACCATTGGCCTGGCGACCAGATAGCCTTCGTTGATCAGTCGCTCATAGCCGAAGATCACCGAATTGCGGGATACCTTGAGCTGCGCGGCCAGAATCCGCGATGAAGGAACCGGCGAACCTGCGCGCAAAATCCCCGCGACGATCTGTTCCCGGATCCGGCTAAAAATCTGCTCCTGCAGGCTTTCCGCGCTGCCACGGTCGAGGGATATCAGCACTAGCGGCCTCAAGCGTTCAACGGCCGACAGCAAAGACCATATTAGGCGTTGCAGCAAGCCGTTGCTGACGAACTCGGGTCCAGTTCATAACGACCTTCTAGAACCACGCCTGAGCACCCGTTGACTTGGATCGGCGCTGATACACATCGTCCGGCGTCGAATAACTGATGCGAGTGGCCCATGATGTCGTCTAACGAAACCTTCCTCAACGATGGCGAGACCATTTTCCCCACGACGCTGCTGGAGGCGGCCGCGGCTGCGCTCGCCGCAGCAAAGAACAAGGGCATTCGTCTCGCCACGGCTGAAACCGTCACCGCTGGTCTCGTCAGCGCCTGCCTGACATCGGTATCGGGCGCTTCGCAGATTTTCGACCGCGGCTACGTGCTGTACCATGAGTCAGCCAAGGCCACCGGGCTCGGCGTCGCGGAGGGCGTCTCGGCGAAACATGGTGCGGTTAGCGCAGAGGTGACGCAGGGTCTCGCGGAAGGCCTGTTGTCAAATTCCGGTGCGGCCGTCACCGTTGCCATCACGGGCTATGCCGGCCCCGGTGGCGGCAATGCCAGAAATCCCGTGGGAACGATCTTCATTGCCGCTGCGCGCAAGGACGTGCCGATCATGGCGGAGCGCCATGTATTTTCCGGCAGCCGTGATAATGTTCGATTGGAAGCGGTGGCGGCGGCCATTCGCCTGATGCATAAACAAATCGACGCATGAACCGCATACCGCTCGTTTTGCTGACGGGATTTCTCGGCTCTGGCAAGACGACGCTGCTGAACGGACTGCTGGCGACGCCGGAGTTTCGCGACACAGCGGTAGTGATCAACGAGGCCGGCGACATCGGGCTCGATCATCTGCTGCTGGAGCAGGGCACCGACACCATGGTGATGCTGGAGGGCGGCTGTATGTGCTGCCGCACCAAAGGAACCCTTGCGCCAGCCCTGGCAAATCTGTTGCGTCGAAACCGTGATGAGAACGTGGCGCCCCTCGCGCGTGTCATGGTCGAGACCAGTGGACTGTCCGACCCGGCCGCGGTGCTCGAAGGCTTGATCGCCGACGTGTTCTTCAACCGCCATTTTGCCTTCGCGGGCATAGTCACCGTTGTCGACGTCCGCGCCTTCGCCGGCACAGTAACGGAATACGCGGAGGCGCGGATGCAGGTCGCGCTGGCCGACCGGTTAATGGTTACGAAGACTGACCTTGTATCGGTTGTTGAGACGACGACGGTCCAGCAAATGCTGGCGACCATCAACCCGCACGCGCCGCAGCTGTTCGTATCGAATGGCTCGGCGACGATGGCGACGTTCTGGCCGGAGCTGCTCGACCTGCCGCGCGCGCTCATGAAAAAGGCAAATATGATCCGGGCATCAGAGCCGACACCGATCGCAACCGCTTCGCTGGCATTCAGCGGCGTCATTGAACAGGACGCGCTGGAAGCATGGCTCGATCACACGATCAATCTGCTTGGGCCGATGCTGCTGCGGATGAAGGCATTACTCGACGTCGAAGACATGCCCGGACCGACCGTGCTGCATCTGGTGCAGGGTTTGCTGCACCAGCCGGTCGATCTCAAGGCGTGGCCGAGCGCGGATCGTCAGAACCGCATCGTGATGATCGGTCGCGACATCGAGGAACAGATACTTGCGGATGCGCTGGCACGGCTGGCAACAACGGTCAGGCGAACAGCGACGATACCGAGCGCTCTTCGCTGATCCGCAGGATCGCTTCGCCGATCAGGGGCGCGACCGAGACGCGGCGGATTTTTACCGACGGCGCAATCACATCCTCGATACTGTCCGTGACGGTCAGGGAAGTCAGCCGCGACTGGCTGATCTTGTCCTTGGCGCCGCCGGAAAGCACGCCGTGCGAGGCGTAGGCGCAGACTTGCGTGGCGCCTTGGCCGAGCAGCGCGTCGGCTGCATTGCAGAGCGTGCCACCGGAATCGACGATATCATCGATCAGGATGCAGGCCTTGCCTTCGACGTCGCCAATGACATTCATCACCTCCGAGATGCCTGCCTTGGGGCGGCGCTTGTCGATGATCGCCAGCGGCGAGCCGATCCGCTGTGCCAGCTGTCTTGCGCGAACCACGCCGCCAATATCCGGTGACACCACGACGCTGCCTTTGGGATCGAAGCGTTCGGCAATATCGCGGGCGAACAGCGGCGCCGCGATCAGGTTGTCGGTGGGAATGTCGAAGAAGCCCTGAATCTGGCCGGCGTGCAGGTCAACCGTCAGGATGCGGCTGGCCCCGGCCACAGTCAGCAGGTTGGCCACCAGCTTCGCCGAGATCGGCGTGCGCGGTCCGGTCTTGCGATCCTGCCGGGCGTAGCCGAAATACGGGATCACCGTGGTGATGCGACGCGCGGAACCGCGGCGCAGCGCGTCCAAGCAAATCAGCAATTCCATCAGGTTGTCGTTGGTCGGAAACGCCGTCGGCTGCACCACGAAGACATCTTCGCCGCGAACGTTTTCCAAAATCTCGACATAAATCTCGGAATCTGCGAAGCGGCGCACGTCGGCATTGACGGTCGGCAAATTGAGATAGCCGCAGATGTTGGTGGCGAGAGTGCGATTGCCGTTACAAGCTAGAATCATCATGCAAGTGGTCTTTCCGCGGACGCGCGCAACTTATGTGGGCCCGCGGCGCGGCCTCAGCGCCAGTGAATTGGCAATTCATGGGGCCAGCTGCCGACTGGTACCATCAACGCGTCATGGCGCGGACCTTGGGGAACGCCGGGGTCCCGCCTAGCCTTTGGCTCACGGTTGACGGATGAGGATCTTATGGCAAATGCGCTCAAGGGCGATGTGGGCATCGTGCCCGCGCTCGATATCGACTCTCACGAACATCTCGAACTGGTGGTGCGCGAAACCTCGAAGCGCGAAGGCGTCGCCGGTTATAAGCTCGGCCTCACCTCGGTGCTGCGCTTCGGCCTGCAGGAATCGGTTCGTCGCTTGCGCGACCTCACCGATCTGCCGGTCATCTACGATCACCAAAAGGCCGGCCCCGATATGCCGGACATGGCAGTAAGATATACCGCGATGTGCAAGGAGGCCGATGTTGACGGCTTGATCCTGTTTCCGGTGGCCGGACCGACCGCGGTGGACAGCTTCGTCGGCGAAGCGGTTCGTGCGGGCTTGATCCCGCTGGTGGGTGGTGAAATCCCGGTGCCCGATTATGGCGTCTCCGGCGGCGGCTACATGATCGACGATGCGCTCGATCGCATTCTGGTCCGTGCCGTCCATAACAAGGCCGATCATTTCGTGTTGCCGGCCCATGATCCCGTCAAGATCGCGCGCTGGTCGAAGTGGATCGCTGCCAATGTGACCTCGTCGCTGGTGCTGCTCACCGGCTTTGGTGCGCTCGGCGGCAGCATCGAGACTTCATTCGGGGCGGCTGCGGCATGCAAGCGCCGTTTCGCCATCGTCGGACGCTTGATTACCGGCAGCAAGACGCCGGGCGATGCCGCCGCGCATTTGTATGAGCAGATGCAGGCGATCAAGACCGCTGCCTGAGCATGACAACCGCGCTCCCCACGCCGAGGCTGACGCCGTTCATCGACGGCGCCTTTCAAGAGTCGGGCTGCGCGGTCGCTCCGTTGCTCGATCCCGCGACCGGCGAAGCCTTTGCCAACGTTGCCTCGGCACGTCCCGAGCAGGTTGTGAAGGCGATCGGCGCCGCACGGCGTGCCTTCGACGAGGGTGACTGGCCGCGGATGCCGGTCTATGAGCGCGGCCAGGTGCTGCGCGCCATCGCCGACGGCATTATGGCGCGGTCGGAAGATCTGGCGCTGCTGGAATCGATCAATGGCGGCAAGCCGATCTCCGGCGCGCGCCGCGAAGTCGCCGGCGCGGCCCGCGTCTTCAGCTATTACGCCGGCGCGATGGACAAGTTTTTCGGCGACACGATTCCGGTATCTGAAAATCTGTTGAATTTCACCCTGCGCGAGCCGCTCGGCGTCGTCGCGCAGATCACGCCATGGAATTTCCCGCTGCTTGCCGCTGCGTGGAAACTTGCGCCGGCGCTCGCCGCAGGTTGCGCCAGCCTGCTGAAGCCGTCGCCGCTGACGCCGCTTTCCACGCTGGCGCTGGCCGAGATCATCGCCGATTGCGGCGTGCCGGCGGGCATCGTTAACGTATTGCCCGGCGGCGCAGATATCGGCCAGTTGCTGGCCGAGGATGAAGCGATTGACGGCATCTCCTTTACGGGCTCCACGACCGTGGGCACCGCGGTGATGCGGGCTGCGGCCGGTACCATCAAGAGCGTAGCGCTGGAACTGGGCGGCAAGAACGCCTGCATCGTGTTTGACGATGCCGACGTCGAAAAGGCCGCGAAGAGCGCTGTCAGCGCCGCCTTCGGCAATGCCGGTCAGTCCTGCTCGGCCCGCTCGCGGATCCTGGTTCAAAAATCCACTGTGGTGGCCTTCACGCGGGCGTTGGTCGGTGAACTCGCCAAATTGCGGCTTGGTTCGCCGCTCGATCCGGCGACCACGCTGGGCCCGCTGATCTCAGCGCCGCATTGGGCGCGCGTCGAAACCAGCGTTCGTGCAGCTGAAAAGGGCGGCGCCAAACTTGTTGTGGGCGGCCGTCGGCCTGACGAGCTGAAGAAGGGTAATTTCTATCTGCCCACAGTATTCAGCGACGTCTCGCCAGAACTACCAATCTACCACGACGAAATCTTCGGCCCTGTCTGCAGCATCACGCCGTTCGATACCGAGACAGAGGCGATCCGCATGGCTAATGCCTCGGTCTATGGCCTCAACGGCTCGGTGTGGTCGCGTGACATCGGTCAGGCGCTGCGGGTCGCAAGAGCAGTGCGTACCGGCATGATCGCCGTCAACGGATTGCCAAGTGCCAGTTCGGTCAGCGTGTTCGCGCCGTTTGGCGGCTACAAGCGTTCCGGACTCGGTCGGGAGCTCGGGATGAATGCGCTGGCGTTTTATACCGAGGTGAAGACCGTGACCGTGGATCTAACGCAATAGGGCTGCGCGTCCCAGACCCAACCGCGTGGGCCCGGATCAGCCGCGTTCACGCTGCAGCGCTTTGTGCAGCAAACGAGGCCAGATGTTTCCTGGCCGCGTAAATGGGACCAGCCCCCCGGTGGACCCATGCATTGATCGGCTTTTGGCACTTCGCCTTGGTTTCGACCCTGCTAGCCTTCCAAGTCAATTTCAGAGGACTCCCTGAATGCTGTCTGCGATTGTCGGTGGTACCTTGATAGACGGACTTGGCGGCGACCCGATCCGTTCCGGCGTCGTTGTCATTGAGGACGGGAGAATAGTTGCGTCGGGTGCGGAGGCAAATGTAGCAATTCCTACTGGCGCCAAGCGCCTCGACGCGTCGGGCCGCACTATTTTGCCAGGGTTCATAGACTGCCACGTCCACGGCACCTATCGTGCGCGCGACATGCGTCAGCATCTGCTTAACACGCCGACCTACAATGTGCTGCGCTCGATCGACATCTTTCGCGAGACGCTGGCCTGCGGAATCACCACCGCGCGCGACATGGGCGGCGCCGATGCCGGTTTCCGCACGGCGATCGACGAGGGGCTGATCGACGGTCCGCGTCTGCTGATCTCGCTGGGCATGATTTCGCAGACCGGCGGCCACGGCGATTATTGGGTGCCGGCCGACATGCGAATTCAGAAGCGCGCCTGGTTGCCGAACACCGTGGCCGACGGCGTCGAGGAAATTCGTCGGGTGGTGCGCGAACTGCTGATGCGCGGCGCAGACTTTATCAAGATCTGCGCGACCGGCGGCATCACCTCGATTACCGACAGTTGGGATGAGCCGCAGTTCACCATCGAGGAAATTCGCACTGCGGTCGATGAAGCCGCGGCCAAGAAGCGCCGCGTTGCGGTTCATGCCGAAGGCATCGACGGTATCCGCAACGCCGTGCAGGCCGGCATCCACTCGCTGGAGCACGGCTGGTTCCTCGACGAGCAAGCTGCCGACAGGATGATCGAGATGAAGACCTGGTGGGTTCCAACGCTGGCGTTGGTGCCGCTCTCGATGAAGAAGCGCGGTGACGACAAGTCCTGGGCCGGACATCAGATGGGCCAGGAGGACGTAAAGGATAAGCAGATCTACAACCTGATGCAGGATCAGATCCCGATCTGGAAGGATGCGGTGCGCCGTGGCGTCAAGGTCGCCATGGGCACCGACCAGTCGCACCGTCTACTGGTCGGCGAGAACATGGTCGAGTTGGAATTCATGGTGAACTGGCTCGGCATGACGCCGATGGAAGTTATTGTCGCCTCCACCAGCAAGGCCGCCGAATGTATCGAACGGCCCGAACTCGGCGTGCTCGCCACCGGCAAGATCGCCGACGTCCTTGTGGTGGATGGCGATCCGCTCGACGATATTCGCGTAATGCAGAAGCGCGAGCGCCTTCACCTCGTCATGAAAGCCGGCAAGGCGTTCACCAACAAACTTTCCTCTTAAGGCTCAAAGGACCGATCCGATGAAACTCAATCGCTTTATGATCCGGCCGCTGGTGGAGCAGGCGCTGCGCGAAGAACTCGGCCCCGGCGATACCACCGGCGGCTTCCTGGTCGGAGAAGATCCGGTCCAGACGGCGCAGATCTACGCCAAGGGCCACGGTATCGTCTGCGGCCTGCTATTGGCTGATGAGACCATCAAGCAGATCGACCCCGATGCGCGCATCGACTATGCGGTGCAGGATGGCGACATGGTCGGGCCCGGCACCGTGCTGCTGCGGATCCAGGCGCGCGCTTCGACGTTCTTCATCATTGAGCGCAACTCGCTCGATTGGCTGCAGCAGATGTCGGGCATCGCCACCAAGACGCGGCGCTATGTCGATCTGGTCAAACATACCAAGGTACGCCTGACCGACACGCGCAAGGGCTGGCCCGGTCTGCGCATGATCATGAAGTATGCGGTTCGCGTCGGCGGCGCCCACAACCACATCTTCAGCCTCGCCAACTGCATCCTGGTCAAGGACAATCACATCAAGATCGCTGGCTCCATCACCAATGCGATCGAGACGCTTCGCGCCACCGCGCAGCACACCTTCAAGATAGAGGTGGAATGCGAGACCATGGAAATGGTCGAGGAGGCGCTGTCCTGCGGTGTCGAGATCATCATGTTCGACAACATGGATATCGATGAGATGCGCGCCGGTCTGAAGCTGGTCAATGGCCGCGCCATGACCGAAGCCTCCGGCGGCATTAACGAACAGACAATTGTGCCGATCGCCGAAACCGGCGTCGACATCATCTCGGTCGGCGATCTCACGCATTCGATCCGGGCGCTCGATATCAGCCTGGATGTACGCGACATCAAGCCGAGCGCCCATCGCACCATCCAGCGCATGAAGGAGGTCGCGCCCTGACATCGGTCGGGCTGATGATCGGTTCTGTGACCACGATGGAAGTTGAGGAGAGGGACTGCACAGGCAACGCATTCGCGCATGTCGATACATGGGTGTTCGATCTCGACGACACGCTCTATCCCCGTTCGGTAGGCCTCCATCGCCAGCTGAAACAACGCGTCGTGCTGTTCATCGCCGACCACATGAAGATCGACCTTGCGGCCGCCGAGGCTGTTCATCTCGATTATTACGAACGCTATGGCGCGACGCTACATGGCCTTGTCGATCTGCACGGCGTCAAGCCGCACGCGTTTCTGGATTTCGTTCACAACATCGATCTCTCGGCTCTGACGCGCAACGACGATCTGATTGCCGCGCTGCAGGCGCTCCCGGGTCGCCGCGTCGTCTTCACCAATGCCTCGCGAGCTCATGCGGCGGCAACGCTAGGAGCCATGGGCATGGCCGATCTGTTCGACGCCGTTGGTAGCATCGAGGACAGCGGTTTTGTCGGCAAGCCGCATCTCAGCGCCTTTTCAGGCTTCTTCAATACGCATGGCATCGATCCCCGGACATCGGCGATGTTCGACGACCGCGCCGGCAACCTTCTGGTGCCGCACGAACAGGGCATGAAGACTGTGCTGGTGGTGGAGCCATCGGTCGACGACGTTGATGCGTTCGTGAAGCCGCGACATGTCGACGCGGTGATTGAAAATCTCACGGCGTTTCTCGGAGGAGTAACGGTTTAAGCGAGAGACATCAGTGGCGCTGTGTTTAACATTCGAATTGAAGAAGATTTGTTCAATAAGTGAGCAAAGAATGTATGAACTTTACTCTCGCGAGAGATCAAAATTTATGTAGGTTCCGCTCGACATTCGATGCGGAAAAGCGTCGAAAAATCCAGCACATCATACAGAGGGATTTTTGAATGAGACACTCGATGGTTGCGTTGTTGCTGTCGGCCGCCGCGGCTGTCGGTGCGCTGACGCTCAGCGAGCGGGCGCAGGCCGAGACGCCGGTCAAGATCGGCATCGTCCAGGCGACGTCGGGTGGCTCGGCAGCCTTGTACGGCGTGATGCAGAAGAACGCGGCGGAGCTCGCGATCGATGAAGTCAACGCTTCCGGTATGCTCGGCGATATCAAGCTGGTCGGTGTCCACCAGGACGATGCCGGCGACCGGGGCCAGTCGGTCAACATCTTTCAGCGTTTGATCAATCAGGAAAAGGTCTCCGTCATTCTCGGACCGACGCTGACGACATCGGCCTTCGCCGCCGACCCTATTGCCCAGAAGGCGCATGTCCCGGTGATCGCCAGCTCGAACACCGCGCCGGGCGTTACCGATATGGGCGACTACATCTTCCGCACCAGCCCGCCGGAAGGCATGGTGTTCCCGGGTGTTCTTGCCTACGTCAAGAAAAAATCCGCCCCAAAGACCGCCGCGCAAATCTACGGCATCGATGACGCGTTGATGAAGTCGGCCTATGTCGTTCACAAGAAGGCGCTGGAAGCTGAAGGCATCAAGATCGTCGCCACCGAGACCTTCCAGAAAGGCGATGTCGATTATTCCGCGCAGCTAACCAAGATCAAGGCGGCGAATCCGGACATCATCGTGATCGGCGGCCTGGCCGAGGAGACCGCCAACATCGTTCGTCAGGCGCGCCAGCTCGGCATTCCGCAATCGACCGCTATCATCGGCGCCAACGCATCGATTTCGACCAAGCTTGCTGAGCTCGCAGGTCCCGCGGCCGAAGGCTTCACCGTCGGCTCCGGCTGGTTCATCCAGTTCGACAATCCGAAGAACAAGGCGTTCGTCGAGGCTTACCGCAAGAAGTACAATTCCGATCCCGACAACTTTGCGGCGCAGGCCTACACGTCCGTTTATGTATTCGCTGATGCCTTGAAGCGTGCCGGCGGCGCATCGGATCCCGAGAAGCTGCGTGACGCGATCGCGGCGACCAGGGATCTCGACTCCGACGCCGGTCCGTTCAGCTTCGATGCGAACCGCGAGCCGGTGACAGCGCCGAAGGTGCTGATCATGAAGGATGGCAAGTTCACTCTCGCCACCGACTGACGTATCGGATCGGACCGATGTCCACGTTTCTCCAGCAAGTGGTCAACGGCATCTCGCTCGGATCGACCTATGCCGTGTTCGCGATGGGCTGCACCCTGATATTCGGCGTGATGAATATCGTGAACATGGCGCAGGGCGCCTTCTTCATGGGCGGTGCGTATTTCGGGCTGGAAGCGGCGCGTATGGGGTTGCCGGCGCCGCTGGCGCTCTTTGTTGCGCTGATTGGCGGCGGGGTGCTGGGCGTGCTGGCCGAATTGGTGATCTTCCGCACCTTGCGGGTGCGGGGCGGCCATCGATGGATGGGGCTCGTGGCGAGCCTCGCTCTGGCGCGGATGATGATGGGTATTGCGCAGGAAATCTTTGGCACGCAGGTCCAGCGTTATCCGGCGAGCGCCTCCCTCGCGATCGCCTGGGATGTCGGCGGCGTGCGGATCCAGCTTCTGCAGGTCTTGATCCTTGTCGTCTCCATGGTGCTGATGGCGCTGCTGGCGTTGACGCTGCAGCGCAGTTCGACCGGGCGCGCGATTCGCACCGTGGCATTCAGTGAGGATGTCGCGCGCATTGTCGGCGTGCCGGTTGGCCGGACCATCCTGACGACGTTCTTTCTGGCGGGCGGCTTGGCCGGCGCAGCGGGAATGTTGCTCGGCAACCTGTTCAATGTGGTGTCGCCTTTCATGGGCGAGCAGATGCTGGTCAAGGGTCTCACCGTCATCATTCTCGGCGGCCTCGGCAACGTGCCGGGGGCGGTTGCGGGCGGCTTCCTGCTCGGTCTCATCGAAGTATTCAGCGTCGCCTACGTCTCGTCATCGTTCCGCGATGCGATCGGCTTCGGGCTGATCTTTCTGATTCTGCTCGTCAAGCCCACCGGCCTGTTTTCCCGGTTCGAGGAACGCCGCGCATGAACGCTGCGATTGCGCAATTCTTCGCGAGCTACTCGAACATCATCGATTTGTGCCTGCTGAACTCGCTCATTGCCTATGGCCTGTTCCTTGCGCTCAGCGCCAACATGTTTTCACTGGCGACTGGCGGCTTCATGGCACTGGGAGCCTATTGCAGCGTGTATATGACAATGGAGTTAGGTCTGCCATTTGCGTCCGCTGTGCTCGCCGGCGCCATCCTCGGCGCGGCCGCTGCCGCGTTGATCGGCACGCCGGTGCTGCGGTTGCGCGGCGACTATTTCATGCTGGCGACCTTCGCCTTCACCGAGGTGATCCGGGTGGTTGCGTTGAACTGGGACGCCGTCACCGGCGGCGCGCTCGGCATCGTGAACATTCCGCGCTATACGCAGACGTGGCATCTGGCGCTCGCTTTGATCGTCGTGGTCTATGTGGTGCACACCCTGCGCGGCTGCTATTTTGGCCGTGCCATTGCCGCCATCAAGCAGGATGATGTCGTGGCTCAGACCATGGGTGTAAATGTTTTCGCATACCGGCTCTCGCTGTTCGTCGCCAGCGGCTTCATCTGTGGCGCGGCAGGCGCGCTCGCAGCCCATCTCAACTACTTTGTCGGTCCTGGCGATTTTGGCCTCGTGCGCAGCGTTGATGCGCTGACCTATCCGATCCTCGGCGGCGTCAGCGCGCTGGCTGGCCCCGTCGTCGGCGCCGTGTTCACGACGATCCTTCCAGAAGCGCTGCGCTTCTCCAACCAGCTGCGTGAAATTCTGATGGGCGCACTGGTAGTAGCAGTCGTGCTGTATCTGCCGGACGGCGCTTTGTCGGTACTGAAGTTACGCTGGCGATCCGGCAAATCCCAAGGCGGAAAATCCCAGGGCGGCAATGTCGCGACGGCAACTCCGCGGACAGAGCGATGACCGGCGGCAAGCTCGAAGTCTGGCAAATCGCAAAGCGTTTCCAGGGCATCGTGGCGGTGGACAGCATTTCCTTTTTCGCCAAAGCGGGCCGGGTGACCGGTTTGATTGGGCCGAACGGCTCCGGCAAGACTACCACCATGAACATGATCACTGGCCTGTATCCCGTCGATGCCGGCCGCATCGTGCTGGATGATGAGAATCTTACCGGGATTGAACCGCATCGGATCGCTGCGCTGGGCGTGGCGCGGACGTTCCAGAATATCAGGCTGCTCGCAGATCAGACAGTGCTGGCGAACGTCATGCTCGGCACCCATCGCAGTCATCGCCAAGGCTTGCTGACAGTACTTGCGCGGTTGCCAGGTGTTGCGGCCAACGAGCGCGCGGCGCAGGCGCGATGCCGCACGCTGCTTGATGAATTGCGGATCGGCCGTCTGGCGGATGTCGCTGCGGGGGATCTTTCTTACGGTGACCGACGCCGTGTCGAGATCGCGCGTGCGCTGGCGTCGCAGCCGCGCCTGCTGCTGCTCGATGAGCCGGCCGCCGGCATGAATCATGCCGAGAAGGGCAGGCTTGGCGACCTCATTCTGCAAATACGTCAGTCAGGCATCACCGTGCTGCTGATCGAGCACGACATCGATCTCGTATCCAAAGTATGCGATCACATCGTGGTGTTGAACTTTGGCCGCGAAATCGCGGAGGGGACGCCCGCCGAAATTCGCCGAAGCCCGGCGGTCATCGAGGCCTATCTGGGGCGCGAAGATGCTTGAGGTCCACAACCTGAAGGCCGGCTATGGCGCGGTCGACGTGCTCGAAGGTATCTCGCTATCAGTGCCGACCGGTGCGTGCGTCTGCCTGATCGGCGCCAACGGCGCCGGTAAAACGACGACGCTGTCGGCGATCTGCGGGCTGGTCCCGGCATCGTCGGGCGAGATCCTGCTGGAAGGCACCGAGATCAGCCGGACTGCGGTCGACACCATCGTCAAGCGCGGCGTCAGCCTGGTGCCGGAGGGGCGCCGCGTCGTCGCGAACATGAGCGTTGAGGACAATTTGCTGGTCGGCGCCTACACGCGGCGCGACGACCAGGTCGAGGCCGATATCGAAGCTGTATATCAGCGCTTCGGCCGCTTGCGCGAGCGGCGCAAGCAATATGCCGGGTCGATGTCCGGCGGCGAGCAGCAGATGCTGGCGATTGGGCGCGCCTTGATGGCGCGGCCGAAACTCCTGCTGCTAGATGAGCCGTCGATGGGTCTTGCGCCGCAGATCGTCGACGACATCTTTCGGACGATTCGCGAAATCAACGAGACCGGTACCACCGTGCTGCTGGTCGAGCAGAATGCCAAGAAGGCCCTGTCGGTGGCGACCTACGGCTATGTGCTGGAAACGGGCAGGATCAGTTTCGAAGGGAGCGCGAGCGATTTGTTGAAGTCCGCGCAAATTGTCGAAGCCTATCTCGGCGCCACCTCATGACGAATCCGGGTTAGCGTCGCTTCGATTTCAGGTTGGCCAGAAAATTGCTTCGATCGCAGGCGACGCTGGCCCGAAGTCCGATCGTCACCCCGCCGGGTGCAGGAGGAGGTCGCATTGAACGCACGTGAAGTCGCAATGGTCCCCAGCACCTGCTGGGAATGCAGCAATCTGTGCGGCTCTCTGGTGTCCGTGCAGGCGGGCCAGGTCCTGAAGATTGCACCCAATCCCGGTCACGCCGGTTCCAAAGGTGCGTTTTGCGTCAAGGGCGTTCGTGGCGCGCTGGAATGGACGTACCAGGACCAGCGGCTGAGGTATCCGCTGCGGCGCGACGGGCCGCGCGGTTCCGGGCAATGGCAAAGCATATCCTGGGACGACGCGTTTGCGCAGATGGCGGACGCCTTCTGTGCTGCCAAGGATCAATATGGCGCGCGCTCGATCATTGGCGCGGTGAGCGGCGGTTTTTTCAGCCGCGGCGCCGTGATGGCCTTACTGATGCGGTCCATCGGATCGCCGAACTGGATGATCAACCAGGATTTGTGCGGCGGCTGCAGGGCTGTCAGCGACCGCCTCACGGGGTTGCGGATCGGTGGCGGCGAGGACATCGAGAACACCCATTGCGCGCTGATCGTCGGCCGCAATCCGCAGGCGGCGGATCCCATCCAGTGGCTTGCGCTGAAGCGAGCCAAGGCGCGCGGCGCTGGGATCATCGTGATCGATCCATTTCGCACCGGGACGGTAGAACTGGCGGACCTCTGGCTGCGGCCGTTGCCGGGCACGGATTCCGCCATCGCGCTGGCGATGATCCGGGTGATGATCGAGGAGAAACGGTACGATGCCGATTTCGTCGATCGCTGGTGCCATGGCTTCGATGAACTGCGCGCGCGGGCGGATAGCTACACGCCGGAACGAGCGAGTTGGATTTCGGGCGTAGCGGCGGCAGATATCGTCAGTGCGGCCAGGATGTATGCGGACGGTCCTTCCACCTTTGTCAGCGGCCATGGCATCGATGCTTTCAGCGCCGGCGTACAGACGTTCAGGGCATTCCATAGCCTGGTGGCGATCAGCGGCAATCTGGACCGGCCCGGCGGCAACCCGCGGGTGATGCGGCCGAAAGGCATGAAGGTCTATCACGACCTGCTGCACGATCCGGCATTTCGCCTCGATGCGGCAACCGAGCGGCAGACCATCGGGGCCGACAAGTTTCCGCTATGGGCGGGTCCGAATGGCTGGCAGACGGCGTGCCACAATCCGTCGGTCATTAACGCCATCCTGACCGGCGAGCCGTATCCGATCCGCGCCATGTATGTCAGCGGCGTCAACATCGTGGTGACCTATCCCAACACCGCGCGCACCATCGAAGCACTGCAATCGCTGGATTTTCTCGCCGTCGCCACGCAGACCATGACACCGACGGCCGCCTTCGCCGACATTATCCTGCCGAAGACCACGGCGCTGGAAGAGGAGGAGATTACGATTCATCCATCGACTTCGTGCGTAACTTATACCGCCGCGGTCGCAGCGCGTGCGGATGAAGTGAAGCCCGATATCGAAATTGCCGCAGGCCTGTATGATATTCTGAGCGCGCGAGGCGCACTCGCAGCCAAATTGCTGCCATGGCGGAGTCAGGCGGAACTCAACGCTTATCTTTTGCAGGATTCCACCATCGATCTCGACAATCTGAAACGAACCGGGTTTTCCGAGATCACCACGGCGCGCGGCAATTTCGCGCAAGACGGCTTCGCCACGCCAAGCGGCAAGATCGAACTGTTTTCGGAAACGCTGAATGCGCTGGGGCTCGATGCCGTGCCCGGTTACACCGAGCCGCCCCTTAGAGCCATGAGCAGCAGGGACAGGTCGGATTTTCCGCTCGCGCTCCAGACCGGACTTCGTGAAAAGACCTATCACCACTCTCGCTTTCGCGAGCAGGCTTGGGCGAAAAAGGTGTCGCCCGATCCGATTGTCTACGTCAACCCGAAGACGGCCGACGAGTACGACGTGATCGAGGGTGATTGGATCTTTGTCGAAGCCCGAAATTCGCAAGGCAGGTGCCGCATGCGCGTCACGGTTTCTGAGAACACGTTGCCCGGGATTCTAACCACGGGGATGGGATGGTGGAATCCGTCGGGTCAAGGTCCATCGTTTGGTGCGCTGGATATCAACGTCAACGCCGTGCTGGACTATGATGGCGCGTTTGATCCCGCGACCGGATCGGTCGATACGCGGGGCATTCCCTGTCGCATCGTCGATGTTGTTCGTCCGGATAGGCAACTGCCCGGATGAGCTTAGTTTGCCTCGCGCTTCGCGCGCCGAGAGTGGTCGTCTTCAGCGTCATAGCCGAGGTCGGACACAGGATCTCGACGAACGAGAGCATTACCGTCGTATCAATTGCGTTTCGTACCAATTGGCCGGCAAGAGCTGGACCCACCGTTCCATGATGCGCTGGTTCTAAAAGCCATTGTGGAAGGACGGTACAAATATTGCATGAAAATGGCCGTCGAACGTGTTCCGGCACGTTGAGATTGTTTGTTCGATCCGTGCGGGGAAACCGAATGCGAACACGACGGGCTGCGTTGAAGTTGCTGGGTGTCGGCGCGATCGCGTCACCATCACTGATGTCGGCTTCTTACGCGCAAGCCATGGACAATGTGCAGCTGGGCATTCCGGGATCAGTTAGCGACGGCGCGTTCTACGCGAGCATCTACAAGGATTATTTCAAGCAGCAGAACCTGAATATCATCTGCACGTCGTTTCAAAACGGCTCGCAGATGGTCGCTCCGCTGGGTGCGGGTCAGGTTGATGCCGCATCCGGCGCGACGTCGGCGGGCCTGTACAATGCGATTGCGCGTGGCATCGACATCAAGATTGTTGCCGATAAATCATCGAACATGCCAGGATACTGTTACATGCCGCTCCTGGTTCGAAAGGATTATGTGGAGTCAGGCCGTTTCAAGACTTTCTCGGACCTGAAAGGGTTTCGCGTTGCCGAGGCCGGCAAGGGTGGCGCTCCCGGTTCAACGCTGAATGAAGCTTTGAAAGCCGGAGGCCTGAGATACGACGACGTCAGTCACGTCTACAATATGCCTTACCCGGACATGGCGGTCGCGCTGCAGAATCGCGCAGTGGATGCCGCCATCGTGATCGAGCCCTCGGCAACTCGCGCGTTGATGCTCGGCGTGGCGGTTCGTTACCCGTCCGATATGTTCTATCCGAGCCAGAACGTGTCGCCGCTGCTCTACAGCGGAAAATTCATCAAGGAACGCCCGGATGTCGCCCGCCGTTTCATGATTGCCTACCTGCAAGGCGTTCGTTTTTACAATGGAGCCTGTAAGAACGGTCGGCTTGCCGGGCCGAACGCGGACGAACTGATCGAAATGCTGATCAAGGAGACCAACGTCAAGGATCCGGCGATCTATCGTGCCGTGTCGCCCAACGGGGTCGATCCGGACGGTCGCCTGAATCTGGAAAGCCTGAACAAGGATCTTGCTTTTTACAAGGAGCTCAAGCTCGTTCCCGACTCCATCGCGGTCGCCGACGCGGTCGATACATCTTTCGTGGAAGCCGCCCTTACGGTGCTCGGTCCCCATGTTGCTGGCCGGTAACATGCTTTGAGGCCGGCACCGATGGACGCGCTCCCAAAAATCTCGCTGGCCGGGTTGAGCAAGACGTTCTCGTCGCGATCCGGCATGGTCACCGCGCTCGACAATGTCTCTCTCAACATCGCTCCCGGCACATTCTGCGTCGTGGTCGGTCCCTCAGGCTGCGGCAAGACGACGCTGCTGCGGATCGTCGCCGGACTTGAGGAGAGCACATCGGGAAATTTCAGCATCAGGCGGGACGATCGCAGCAGACCGCTCAACGCGATGGTTTTCCAGGGCGACTCCATCTTCCCGTGGATGAACGTCTGGGACAACGCCGCATATGGTCTGAAGCTCCGCGGTGTAAGCACACCGCAGATTCGTGAAATCGTTTCGCACTATCTGGATCGCACAGGTCTGCGCCGATTCGCGGAATATTACCCGCATCAGCTCTCCGGGGGCATGCGGCAGCGTGTGTCGATCGCGCGCGCCTTTGCCAACGACCCTGAAGTTCTCTTCATGGACGAGCCGTTTTCCGCACTCGATGAACAGAACAAATTGTTGCTGCAGGAAGAACTGCTGCGTATCTGGGAAGAGCACAAGAAGACCGTGATCTTCATCACCCACAGCGTCGATGAAGCGGTCACTCTCGGCGACAAGATCGTTATAATGACAGCCAGCCCGGGACGCATCAAGGCAATCGTCGACGTCGAGCTTCCGCGTCCGCGAAACATTCTGGAGTTGCGGCGGGATCCCGAATTCGGCGAGCTTGTGTTCAAGATCTGGGGTTACCTGCGGACCGAAGTGGATGCGGCCCGGGCGCAGGTCAATTAAGCGATGAGGCCTCTGCTGGAACGCCATGGTGACCGGCTGATCGGCGTCCTCTCACCACTACTCCTGTTGATCGTATGGGAGTTGCTGGCCCGGTTTCATGGGATCAACGCGCAGTTTTTTCCGGCGCCATCGAGCATCGCGGCGACGTTCCTGAAACTGGCCCGCAGCGGCGATCTGTGGCTCAACGTTGGCGTAAGTCTGCGCCGCCTGCTTTTGGGATTCGTCATCGGGGGCGTGCCGGCCCTGCTTCTCGGAATCGTCATGGGTTTATCGCGCCCGATCCGGCTGTTTATCGACCCGCTCATCGCCTCGACTTACCCGATACCGAAAAGCGCGCTGCTGCCGCTCGTTCTGCTGATTTTTGGTCTCGGTGAGAGTTCGAAAATCGCCATGGTCGCGATGGGCGTGTTCTATCCGGTCATCATGAATACCGTGACCGGGGTCCTTCAGATCTCAAAAATCTACTTCGATGTTGGAACAAACTTTGGCGCCGGCCGATGGAAGACCTTCCGGACCATTGCGCTTCCTGGCGCTGCGCCTTTCATCATCACCGGAGTGAAGCTTGGAATCGGCATGGGGCTTATATTGATCTCGATCGCCGAGATGGTCGGGTCCGACAGCGGGCTTGGCTACATGATATGGAATGCCTGGCAGTTGATGGACGTGGAAACGATGTATGTCGGCCTGTTCATGATCGCCTTCCTCGGCTTTGCCTTCACGCTTCTGCTCGACGAAACCGAACGCTGGCTTCTCCCCTGGCGAGCCGCGTGAAGTTCGCGTCTCGCCCAAAACCAAACTCAAGGATCAAGTGAAATGGGCTACATGGACCTTAGACAATGGATTGATCTTCTCGAGCGCGAAGGGGAGGTGCGGCGCATCATGGCCGAGGTCAACTGGGACCGTGAAATTGGGACGATCTCCAGGAAAGTCCTTGAGCGTGAAGGACCGGCGCTTCTGTTCGAGAACATCAAGGACTACGCGTCGACACGCGGCCGCAAGGTCTTCAGTGGTGGAATAGGAACACGCAAGCGGCTCGCGCTTGCGCTTGGCTTCCCAAAAGACGCCACGAACAGCGAGATCGTTCAATATGTGATGCGAAAGAATACGGAGAGGATATCGCCTGTTCTGGTACCGACGGGACCGGTCAAGGAAAACATCATTCGGGGCAATGATATCGATCTTCTCGAATTCCCGGTGCCGAAGTGGCACTATCTCGAAGGTGGACGCTACATCAACACTTATGCCTGCATCGTTACGCGCGATCCGGATACGCGCGTCCAGAATGTCGGCATCTACCGGGGCATGGTGGGCAAGAAAAACTCCATTCCCACGCTGTTGATCAAGGGCGGGCAGCATTGGGGACAACATTTCGCGAAATATGCGGAGCGGGGCGAGAAAATGCCGGTGGCTTGCGTGATCGGCTGGGACCCGATCATGGGCTTTCTTGCGGGCAGTCCGCTGCCGGCCGGCGTGTGTGAGTTCGACGTTCTTGGCGCCTATCGCGACGAGCCTGTACCCGTCGTCAAATGCGAGACCGTAGATCTCGAAGTTCCGGCCAGCGCGGAGATCGTCATCGAGGGTTTCATCGATCCGGATCCCGCAAGCTACGAAACGGAAGGGCCGTTTGCGGAATTTACGGGTTACGTATCCGATCTTCCAACCCCGCGGCCCACGATCGCCGTCACATGCGTGACTCATCGCAACGATCCAATCCTGCGCGGAACGCAGGAAGGCAACATGCCGGGATCCTACAGCGAAAACGCCGTCATCTCCTCCGCGCAGCGTGCCGCCATCGCCTGGAATATCCTGAAGTTTTCCGGCATTCCCGGCGTGCTCGACGTGTACGCAGATCCGGTCACCTGCGGGATCAACATCTACATCAAGATCAAGAAACAATACCAGGGGCAACCCAAGCAGATCGCCGCAGCGCTGTGGGGAAACAGCGCAGGGCAGGGCCGCTACAAGCACGTGTTCGTGTTTGAACACGACATTGACGTGACCTCCTATCAGCAGATGGATTGGTCGATCGCCTATCGGGTCAATGCGGGCCACGGCGGTATCGTCATCTTCCCCGGCACGTTCGGTCATGCGCTCGATCCGAGCACCCCACTGGAAGAACGCGATGTCGAGCAGCTCGGCTCCGGCACCTGGAACCGCGTGCTGGTCGATGCGACGCGCAACTGGACTTTCAAGCGCCGGCCGGAATGGAATAACGAGAGATTCCCGCCGACCGTGACCCCATCCGCGGAAGACGAGCAACTCGTGCTGGACCGTTGGGCGGAATATGGGCTCGGCTAGAAATCGGGGATAGCCTCGGTGTGACGCAACGGGCTGGTCGACGGCGAATGACGCCATATCGGCGCCGTCGGACCCGAAAGAGGCGATGGCGGACGCCCTTTGGCCCACCGCCGAAACTGAAATACTCTTTTTTACGTTTTTAAAACCACGAGGCGGAAACAGAGTTAGCCGCGGAAAGGGAAATGACAATTAATTGCTCCCCATCGCGGTGGAAATCCTCGACGCTCGCTGGTCGAAGGAAAATCTTGCATGACACTCGCGTCACTTGAATTCAGTTTCGCTTCAATTCGTCGAGCCCTTGGCGATGGCGCGACGGCCGAGGCGATTGTTGCGGAAGCGTGCCGCCGCGCGCTGGCATGCGCGGGGGAGGGCATATTCACCTCCCTCGTTTCGCAAGGCGACGCAACGAATCGGGCAAAGGAACTGCAAGCCAGGGCAGATGCCGGGGCAGATTTGCCCCTGCTCGGGATCCCGTTCGCTGTCAAGGACAGCATGCATGTTGCCGGAATGCTCACGACCAGCAATTGCCCGGCCTTGCGGATCGAGCCGAAGGAATCCGCAATGGCCGTTACAAGGCTGGAGCAAGCAGGCGCGGTTCTGATCGGCAAAAACACGCTGGATCAATTTGCAACGGGGCTGAACGGGACACGAAGCCCGGATCCGATTTGCCGGAATGCGATCAACCCGGCTTTCATCCCAGGCGGCTCGAGCTCTGGCTCGGCGGTGGCAGTTGCGCGCGGCATCGTGGCATTTTCGCTCGGAACCGATACCGGTGGTTCGGGACGTGTGCCTGCGGCCTGCAACGGCATCGTTGGCCTGAAGCCGACGATTGGCCTCGTGAGTTCGCGCGGTCTTCTCTACAATAACAGGTCGTTCGACTGCATCCCGGTGTTTGCGAAACTTTGCGACGAAGCCTATGAAATTCTCGAGCAAATCGCGGGGTTCGACATTCAAGACCCCTTGAGCCGCACGGATGCCGACGAAATCGACCTCCGGTTGCGGTTATCGGAGCCTGTAACGCTCGCGATACTCCGTTCGGACCAGCTGAAGTTCTTCGGCGATGACGAGGCGCGCAGGACATACGAGAGCAACCTGGCGATACTCGAAGGCCTTGGGCATCTGTTCAAGCCGGTCGATTTCACTGTGTTCGAGGAGGCCGGACGCCTGGTCTTCCAAAGCGCAATGGTTGCGGAGCGACTGATCGATTACGCCGAGGTCGTCCAGAACAATCGGGAAGCCATACACCCGGCCGTCTGGGCTTCGATCGAGCCCGGCTTCAAGTATACCGCGAGGGATGCCTTGCTCGCCCTTCATGCAATGAAGTCGGCGCGGCGGCAGGCTAGCATATTGTTGAAGGACTGCGCGGCGATGGTCGTGCCGACGGTGCCGACCATCTTCACCATCGATCATATGTTAGCCGATCCGATGGCACTCAATACCGCGATGGGGACTTACACCTATTTCGTCAATCCGCTCGACATGTGCGCCGTCGCGATTCCTGGCCGGGCTCGCTCGGACGGTTTGCGATCTTCTCTATGCTTCGTGTCGCGCGCCGGCGAGGACGGTTTGATACGAACGCTCGGACGCTCGTTCGAGCTTGCGGCCGCGGCCGCACCGGCCGGCGATTCGATACGTCACGCAGACTTCGGATAAATCCCGCTGCCCAATTTGGCAGGATGTCTAGCGTTTGGGCATCGTCTGGCGCTTCTTAATGCGCAAGCCATTGCGGCTGATGTCGATTAATTGCTTGAGCGTTCATCCAGCGAAAGGAACCATCCGGCGTTAAATTCGACCTGGAGGCTCCGCATGTTGGACGCAAAAACAGCTCTTTTTGCTGCGGCGATGATGCTTATGTCCGTATTTCGGCCGGACCAGGCTGATGCCGAACTGCTCAAGGCCAGGCTCGCGCAGAACCTTGGGCCGATTTCGGGGATCGTGATCGTTGCAAAGGATAAGGGATTTTTCGAAAAGCGCGGTCTCGATATCTCGGTAAGCAATTTCACCTCCGGAAAGCAATGCCTCGACACCGTTGTCGGCGGTGGCGCAGACATCGCGACGACGGCGGAGGCGCCAGTCACGGCGGCGGCAATGGCAGGGCAGCCGATCGCCTTTCTCGCGCGTATGGAATATTCGGACCTCAAGACTATCGTTGCAAGCAAGTCCGGCATCAAGGGCAAGGCCGATCTCAAAGGCAAGAAGATCGCGTTCACCGCCGGCACCGGAAGCGAGGTCTATACGACGGCGTTGTTGAGCAGCGCGGGGCTGAAGAAAGAGGACGTCACTCTGGTCAATTTGCGGCCGCAGGAGATGCTTCCAGCCCTTGTCTCCGGCAGCATCGATGCGTTCGACACCTGGGAGCCGCACATTGCCAACGCCAAGAAGGCGATGGGAGCGGATGTCGCCGAGATCGACACCAGGGGCATCTATTCGGAAACCTTCAACATCGTCGTCATGCGGGACTATCTTGAAAAGAATGGTCCGCTGGTCGAAAAATTCCTTGCCGCCATGATCGATGCGGAAGCCTGGATGAAGGCGAACCCCGAGGATGCAATATCGGTGGTCGCTAAGGCGGTTGGGATCAAGCGTGAGGATCTGGCGCCGATATGGGCCGATTATGTCTATCAGGTGCGCCTCGACGACAAACAGCTCGACGTTCTCAAGACCCATGCAGCATGGCGCCTCGAAAGCGGCAATCATCCGCCGGGAGCGACGATGCCCGATTTCCTGAAGGTGCTGTCGCCGGGATCATTGAAGAATGTCGATGCAACGCGCGTCACTTATGCCAGCCAGCCGAAGGGCTAAGAGATCGCAACAATGACACGCGGACAGACGCAGCGGCTCAACACGGCAATCTCGATCGTATCGATCCCGCTGTTCTTTCTGGTGTGGGAACTGGTTTCCAGATCGCACATTGTGAACATCATATTGTTTCCGCCGCCCTCGGTCGTTGCTGTCGCGATGATCGAGTGGGTGAGAAGCGGTCAATTCGCGATTGACCTCGCCATAAGCGTCTACCGCGTTGTCGTCGGCTTCGCCCTCGGCGCATCGGCTGGCGTCGTCTTTGGCGTGCTGACCGGGCAGTTCCGGTTGTTCTCGAGCTTTTTCTCCCCGATCTTTCATATTCTGCGGCCGATTCCGCCGATCGCATTCGTCCCGATCGTCATTCTGTGGTTCGGCCTGTCGGAAACCGGAAAGATCTTCCTTGTGTTCTGGGGCGTCTTCTTCACCGTCTGGTTGACGACCCACATCGGCGTTCAGAAAATCGACCGCGGTCTTATCCGCGCAGCCCTCATGCTGGGTACGCCCAGGCGCCGGATGCTGACTGAAATTGTTCTGTTCGGTGCTCTCCCTTACATCGTCGTGGGTCTTCGAACCGCGGTTAGCATTTCGTTTTACACGCTGGTGGCTGCGGAACTTGCAGGAACGTTCGCCGGTATTGTTTATCGCATCGAAATTGCACAGCAGAACCTTCAGACCGGCCAGGTGATGGGAGGGCTCGTCGCGTTGGGCGCGATCTCTTTTATGGCCGATCGCGGCTTTGCCGCGGTAACCCAACGACTGGTATGGTGGCGATGACCGCACAGCTGGTCGCCAATCACGCAAAGGTCGAACGCAACGAAGAACTGGCCGTGGTCGAGATCGATGTCGCCGACGTCAGCATCGTTTTCGATTCCCCGAAAGGTCAGGTCGTCGCGGCCGACCGCGTTTCATTTCAGATCATGCGCGGTGAATTCGTTTGCCTTCTCGGTCCTTCGGGATGCGGAAAATCGACGGTCCTCAATACGATCGCCGGGTTCGAAACGCCTTATGCCGGCACGGTGAGCATTGCGGGGAAAGCCGTCACGGGACCTGGGCCCGACCGAGGCATGGTATTTCAACAACCGCATCTGTTTCCCTGGAAGTCGGTCCGAAGCAATATTGCGCACGGGCCGAGCATGCTTGGAAAAACCACCAAAGAGGCGCGTGCGATCGCGGACGATTTGATCGCCATGATTGGCCTTTCCAGATTCGCCGACGCCTATCCGCACACGCTCTCGGGAGGCATGCAGCAGCGCGTGGCGATTGCGCGTGCAATAGCCAACCGACCTGGTGTTCTCTTGATGGATGAGCCCTTTGGGGCTCTCGACGCACAGACGCGAGCCGTGATGCAGGAAAGCCTCCTCAGCCTTTGGGCGCAGGTCGGCACGACAATCGTATTTGTCACTCACGATATCGACGAAGCGATTTTTTTGGCCGACAGGGTTTTGATTATGAGCGCCGGACCGGGCCGTATTCTGCGCGATCTGCGCATTGTTCTGCCTAGGCCTCGTTCAAGTGAGGTGGTGCTGCACCCCTCGTATGTTGCTCTGAAAAAGGATTGCCTAAACCTTATTCGGGTCGAAAGCTTACGGGCATTCGACCAGCAAGCGGTCCACTAGACGCTGCGACCGTCGCCGGTCGCGCAGACGGCCGGCAAACCCTCTCGTGACAGTCTCCGGATCAGCATCATCTGAAATCTGACTGCGCGTAACGTAGTTTTCGGACCTCCCGCTTTTCGAATGCTGCGCCGGCGAGAAAATTCAGCGAGCTGTTTGAGTCACGTTGATTCAAGCCAAGCGGCTTCCTTAACATTATATTCATCTGTATATAACGAGATACCGCAACCATATGCTTTGGAGGTAAGAACGTCATATATATGCGAGCTAGATTAAAACGCGATCGGACAGAAACGGTCGGGTAGTATTTCCGGGGATTACGGAAAGGAGAGTTGAAAGGCCAGAGTTCGTTCTTCAACGAAGAGCGGTTCAAGTCGTCGGCAATGGCGGCCTGACCGGCAGAGAGGCCCGTAGCCTGACCGAGGAGGAGAAGCAGAAACTGCGTCACTAGACGGGCGCGCTCCTGGGGCGTTCGCGCCTCCACCATCAGCCAGCGTGTCAAAAGACTTGGAAACCCGGATAAGTGTGTTCGAAAACGTCGATCGACGTTAAATCGCGCGGCGCCATAGTTGGCGTCGTGAGCTTACCAGAAACTCCAGCGCAACAATAGCAGCGAGAACTGAGAAGGAGGCCGACGCATCACGGCGAAGCGCACGATCATGCCGCCTCGACCGAATCCTGAGACGTTGACTCTTCGATCCAGGCCTCTTTCGCAAACCATTCATGATGCGTGCGGCAATGAGGACAGTACGACCGAGAGAAGAACACCGCAGTCTGTCGAAATTTAGCTGAATTGATTTCAATCCCGGTGGCGACTGCACGTCCCGTCGCAGGACAACGTATCATCACCCTACCCATCGCGGCCTCCATTTGACTCCTGTTTAAGCCTGCCGTGCGATGGAATTGTTAAAGGGGAAGGCACTTTCAAGACGAACAGCAACCGGCTTAGGGCATTGCGATCGGCGAGGCCATCAAGAACAGCCCGGCTGGGCGACGCGATCAATTGAACCGGCAGAACGATCAGGAGGACTGCGGCAAGCGAAGCCGCCACCTTATCGTCGCCCGGCGGGGACCGAAGGGCGAGTCAGACGAATCCTGCCATGGGTCCTCGGCAGAAACTGAGCGCCCTTGGCGCTCAGGAATTCCAGCATCGCTCGCGCAGGCGGCATCAGCACTTTATCCTTGCGGGAAAGCACAAACCATTGCCGGACCACGGGAAGGCCATCGACATCGAGCGTCACCAGACGGCGCTCGTCGAGTTCGGTCGCCACGGTGTGGCCGGATATGAAAGCAATTCCCAGGCCGGCGATCACGGCCTGCTTGATGGTCTCGTTGCTGCTCATCGCCATGCCGATGTTCGGCCGAACGCCAGCAGTTTCGAACAGCTGCTCCATCAGGCCGCGCGTGCCGGAGCCGGGCTCCCGCATCAGAAATGTTTCGTTGGCAAGATCGGCCAGTGCCAGCCGGGACTTCCGCGCAAGGCGATGCGCGGTCGGCGCGATGATGACGTGAGGATGATCGCCGATCAGGCGCACATCCATGTCGATGCCCACGGGCGGACGGCCCATGATCGCGAAGTCCAGTTCATAGCCGCCTAGCGCCGCGCTGATCTCCTGGCGGTTGCCGATCGTCAGCTTGATATCGATATTCGGATGCAGCTTTGAAAAACCGGAGATGGCAAACGGCACAAAATATTTCGCGGTGCTCACCGCGCCGATCGTAATGCGACCCGCGGTCTTCCCCGCGATCATCTCCAGCGATGTCTCGCAGTCCGCAATCGCCGCTTCGACGCGTTCGCAAAGCGTCAGCACTTCCCGCCCGGCATCCGTCGGCAGCATGCCGTCGCCGGTGCGCTGAATCAGCGGCAGTCCCGCAAGCGCCTGTAAATTGCGAAGCTGAAGCGTGACGGCCGGCTGCGTGAGATGGAGTTGGTTGGCCGCCGCCGTCACCGACCGGGTCTTCTGAACGGTTGCCAGCGCGCGCAACTGACGGATCGTTAATTCCCTGACAAACCGGCTCGCCATCGCATCACCTTTATAAGAAAAACTTTGCCATAGCCAAAGATAAGAAAATTTCACTAATTTGGCAAATTGCGCTGTTGTGGCGCGGCGGGTTGCCCACCGGCGGAACGCACCGGAATTGCCCCGAAGAGGGCGCCCACAGGGGGATGGTCATGGAGGAGCGCGTGACGTTGCGTTCGCATCTCGATCGATCGGCGTCGAAAACGCCGGACGGACCCGCGATCGCTGCGGTGATCGCCGCGCTCGCGGCTGCGGCCACCGACCTTTCCGCTGTGATCGCAGACGGGCCGCTGGTCGGCATCACGGGAGCGAATGGCGGCGTCAATCCCGATGGCGATCAACAGAAGGATATCGACCTTGCGGCCGACGCGATGATGCGCCGTGCGCTGCGCACATGCCCGGTCGCCGCGGTCTTGTCCGAAGAACTGGCCGTACCGGAATTGCTCGATCCCAAGGCGCCGCTCTGCGTCGCGATTGATCCACTCGATGGATCGGCAAACCTTGCGAACAATATCTCGGTCGGAACCATCTTTTCGATCCGTCCACTCGGAAACGATATTCTCTCGACCTTCTTTGAGCCGGGCACGGCACAATGCGCTGCGGGCTTCGTCGTATACGGCCCGCAAACCACGCTTATTCTCGCGCTCGACGCCGCCGTCGATATCTTCATTCTCGACTGGCGCAGCCATGAATTCCTGTTGATCAAACGGGGCGCTCGGATTGCGCCCGACACGCTGGAATTCGCCATCAACGCCTCCAATCGCCGGCATTGGCACGGGCCTGTCCGCGCTTACATCGATGAGTGCCTCGCCGGCGCCAACGGTGACCGCGGTGCCGACTTCAATATGCGATGGATCGGCTCGCTGGTCGCCGAATCGCTTCGCATCCTGGTTCGCGGCGGCGTGTTTCTCTATCCGGCCGACGCTCGGCCTGGCTATCGCGATGGACGCCTGCGCCTTGTGTACGAAGCGCATCCGATGGCGCTGGTGATGGAATGGGCCGGCGGCGCGGCGACAACGGGGCGCCGGCGCATTCTCGAGCTTTCGGCGAAATCGCCACACCAGCGTGTGCCGCTGATCATGGGCTCAGTGCGTGGCGTTCGCGACGTCGTGGCTATTCACGAAGGCATTGAACCGATGTTCGACAACAGTGACGCCCCGCTTTTTGCGCGGCGCGGCCTGTTTCTCTGAATCCGGGAAAGCCGATGTCACGCAGTCATCCCATCATATCGATCACGGGTTCATCGGGCGCCGGAACGACGTCGGTCAAGAAGACGTTCGAGAATATCTTTCGTCGTGAAAATGTCTCGGCGGCCTTCATCGAGGGCGACGCGTTCCATCGCTACAACCGCGCCGAAATGCGCGCCAAAATCATCGAGGAAGGCGACCACGGCAACAAGCACTTCAGCCATTTCAGTCCCGAGACGAATCTCTTCGAGGAACTGGAGAAAGTATTTCGCGATTACAGTGAGGCTGGTTGCGGCACCACACGCCACTACGTCCACGATGACGAAGAAGCCAAGCTTTATGGCGCCGAGCCTGGGACCTTCACCGAATGGGGACCACTGCAGGAAGGCTCCGACCTTCTGTTTTACGAGGGCCTTCATGGTGCTGTCGTGACCGACAAGGTCAACGTCGCCCAGTATGCCGATCTCAAGATCGGTGTGGTGCCTGTAATCAATCTCGAATGGATCCAGAAGCTGCATCGTGACCGCGGCGACCGCGGCTATTCGACCGAAGCGGTCACCGACACCATCCTGCGGCGGATGCCGGATTACGTGAACTACATCTGCCCGCAATTCACCGAGACCGACATCAATTTTCAGCGTGTGCCGACGGTCGATACGTCGAACCCGTTTATCGCGCGTTGGATCCCGACCCCCGACGAATCGATGGTGGTGATCCGGCTGAAAAATCCTCGCGGCATCGACTTCCCCTATCTGCTGTCCATGATTCCGAACAGCTTCATGTCGCGCGCCAATTCAATCGTGATTCATGGATCGAAGCTCGACCTCGCGATGCAGCTCATCCTCACCCCGCTGATCCTGCAACTGATGGAACGCAAGAGGCGTACGATATGAATATTCAAGCTCCATCTTCCATTGCTGGCCGCATTGACGTCTCGCATGCGGACATGGCGAATGCGATTCGCTTTCTCGCGATCGACGCAGTTGAGAAAGCGAAGTCCGGCCACCCCGGTATGCCGATGGGGATGGCCGATGTGGCGACGGTGCTGTTTTCACGCTTCCTTAAGTTCGACGCGGCCGATCCGACGTGGCCGGATCGGGACCGGTTCGTTCTGTCTGCCGGTCACGGTTCAATGCTGCTGTATGCGTTGCTGTATTTGACGGGCTATCAGGGCGTGACGCTCGACGAACTCAAGGCTTTCAGACAATGGGGGTCGAAAACGCCCGGCCATCCCGAATATGGCCATACGCCAGGCGTCGAAACAACGACAGGTCCGCTGGGGCAGGGCATCGCTACGGCGGTCGGCATGTCGCTGACGGAGCGCCTGTTGAATGCCCGCTTCGGCAATGATTTTGCCGATCATTATACGTATGTGATCGCTGGCGATGGCTGCCTGATGGAAGGGCTCAGCCACG
This sequence comes from Bradyrhizobium sp., assembly GCA_028290305.1. Next base: position 13,516 of record JAQGKC010000205.1, on the reverse strand, counting down.
AAGCAATCTCGCTGGCTGGGCATCTCCGCCTCAATAAGCTGATCGTGCTGTTCGACGACAACGAAATCTCGATCGACGGGTCGACATCGCTGTCGTGTTCGGATGACCAGCTTGCGCGCTTCGAGGCATCAGGCTGGTCAGCCTGCCGCATAGACGGTCACGATCCCGGGGCAATCGCGGTGGCGATCGAACAGGCGAGACACGGCGACCGGCCTACGCTGATTGCGTGCCGCACCGTCATCGGTTTCGGCGCGCCGAACCGGCAGGGCACCGAAAAAGCGCATGGCGCGCCGCTTGGTGCCGAGGAGGTCGCGAACACACGCGCCGTGCTCAATTGGCCGCACGAGCCTTTTCACATCCCGGACGCTGTTATCGAGCGATGGCGCAAGATCGGCATGCGGGGACAGGGAACCCGCCGAGTGTGGATCGAGCGGACAAGGCGTCTCAACTCTGCCTCTCGCTCACCTTTTCACGACGCCCTGAATCGAAATCTACCCTGCGAATATGCCGGAGCGATGGCGCAGATACGCAATCGCTTCAGTGCCGAACGGCCGAATATTGCCACCCGGCAGGCGTCTCAGCTTGTGATCGATACGATCGCGGAAGCCTTGCCGAATTTGCTGGGGGGCTCGGCGGATCTGACGCACTCGAATCTCACGCGCGCCAAAACGCATCGGCCGGTGCGGCACGATTTTTTTAAGGGCAGCTACATCCATTACGGTGTCCGCGAGCACGCCATGGCGGCGGCGATGAATGGCGTCGCCTTGCATGGCGGGTTCATTCCCTACGGCGGCACATTTCTTAGCTTTGCCGACTACAGCCGTCCCGCGATCAGGTTGGCGGCGTTGATGGGCGTGCGCGTCATCCATGTGATGACGCACGACTCGATCGGACTGGGTGAGGATGGTCCCACCCATCAGCCCGTCGAGCACCTAGCGTCGCTGCGGGCGATTCCCAAACTTCTGGTGTTTCGGCCTGGCGATGCCGTTGAGACCGCGGAGGCGTGGGATTGCGCGCTGCAGGCAAAGGCCAATCCCTCTGTGCTGTGCTTGTCGCGGCAAGCGCTTTCGACGTTCCGTGAGGTTACCGGCGACGCCAATCTGGTCGCGCTTGGTGCCTACGTGATTGTCGAACCGGAGGGCGGCCGCGACGTCACCCTGATCGCAACGGGTTCCGAAGTGTCCATCGCCCTCGAGGCGGCAAAACTGCTCGCGGCAGACGGCGTCCGCGCCGCGGTTATCTCGGCTCCGTGTTTCGACCTGTTTCGCCAGCAATCACAGGAATACCGGACGGGAGTACTCGGCAGTGGTCCGCGAGTAGGGGTCGAAGCCGCGATTGAGGGCGACTGGGCGCGTTGGCTTGGCGACAGCGGCGAATTCGTCGGCATGACGGGCTTCGGTGCATCCGCTCCGGCAGAGGTGCTCTATCGCGAGTTCCGCATCACCCCGGAAGCTGTCGCGACAGCGGCCATGCGTTGTATCGCCCGATCAAGAGTGGCGCGCGGATGTAACGCTTTGCACAGTCCAAACGATTGAACGGAGGTTCCTATGGCGCGAATTACACTGAGGCAATTGCTCGACCACGCCGCCGAGCACGGCTACGGCGTGCCGGCGTTCAATATCAACAACATGGAGCAGGGGCTTGCCATTATGGAAGCCGCAGCGGCGGTCGATGCGCCTGTCATCATCCAGGCGTCGCGCGGTGCGCGCAGCTACGCCAACGACATCATGCTGTCGAAGATGATCGACGCTCTGGAGGAGATGTATCCGCAGATTCCGCTTTGCCTGCATCAGGATCACGGTAACGAGGAAGCGACCTGCGCCACCGCGCTTCAATACGGCTTTACCTCCGTCATGATGGACGGTTCGCTGAAAGCGGACGCCAAGACTGCGGCGGACTATCAATACAATGTCGACATCACCCGCCGCGTCGTCGATATCGCGCACTGGATCGGTGCCTCCGTGGAAGGCGAACTCGGTGTGCTCGGCTCGCTCGAACATGGCGGCGGCGAGCAGGAAGACGGCCACGGCGTCGAAGGCAAGGTCGGTCATGATCAATTGCTGACCGATCCCGACCAGGCGGTCGATTTCGTCCGGGAGACCAAAGTCGATGCGCTGGCGATCGCGATGGGGACCTCGCACGGCGCCTACAAATTTTCCCGAAAGCCGGACGGCGACATCCTCGCCATGCATGTGGTCGAGGAAATCCATCGCCGGCTGCCGAACACGCATCTGGTGATGCATGGTTCGTCGTCGGTGCCGCAGCCGCTGCAGGACATCTTCAACGCATTTGGCGGCGAGATGACGCAGACCTGGGGCGTTCCGGTCGAGGAGATCGTCCGCGGAATCAGGCATGGCGTCCGCAAGGTGAATATCGATACCGACTGTCGGTTGGCGATGACCGCGGCGTTCCGCAAAGTCGCCGCGCAGACCCGAAGCGAATTCGATCCGCGCAAATTCCTGAAACCCGCGATGGACGCGATGCGCGATCTTTGCCGCGAGCGCTTCGAGCAATTCGGCACCGCGGGCCATGCTTCAAGGATCAAGGTGATCCCGCTGGCAGAGATGGCGAAACGCTATCGCTCGGGCGCGCTCGATCCGCGTGTCGGCGAGATGGCGGCGGCTGCCGAATGACTTGAAAGCCTTTGGATCGAACCAACCGCGCCGGATAATTCAACTAAAGGAGACCAATATGAACCAGCACTCCATCACCGTTCGCGGCAAGGATCGCTATAAATCCGGCGTCATGGAATACAAGAAGATGGGCTATTGGGAGCCCGATTACGTGCCAAAGGACACTGACATCATCGCGCTGTTCCGTGTCACGCCGCAGGAGGGTGTCGATCCAATCGAAGCCTCTGCCGCAGTGGCTGGCGAATCTTCGACCGCGACCTGGACCGTAGTATGGACCGACCGCTTGACCGCAGCAGAAAAATACCGCGCGAAATGCTACCGCGTCGATCCAGTGCCGAATTCGCCGGGGCAGTATTTCGCCTACATCGCCTATGATCTCGATCTGTTCGAGAACGGATCTATCGCCAATCTCTCGGCCTCGATCATCGGCAACGTGTTTGGCTTCAAGCCGCTGAAGGCGTTGCGGCTTGAAGACATGCGGCTACCGGTGGCCTATGTGAAGACCTTTCAGGGCCCGGCCACGGGAATCGTGGTCGAGCGCGAACGCATGGACAAGTTCGGCCGCCCGTTGCTCGGCGCGACGGTGAAGCCCAAGCTTGGCCTATCCGGCCGCAATTACGGCCGCGTGGTCTATGAGGCGTTGAAAGGTGGGCTCGATTTCACCAAGGATGATGAGAACATCAATTCACAGCCGTTCATGCACTGGCGCGAGCGGTTTCTCTATTGCATGGAGGCCGTCAACAAGGCGCAGGCTGCGTCCGGCGAGATCAAAGGCACGTATCTCAACGTTACCGCTGGTACCATGGAGGACATGTATGAGCGCGCCGAATTCGCCAAGGAACTCGGCTCGGTCATCATCATGATCGATCTGGTGATCGGCTACACGGCGATCCAGTCGATGGCGAAATGGGCGCGTCGCAACGACATGATCCTGCATCTGCACAGGGCAGGGCATTCGACCTATACGCGGCAGCGCAGTCACGGTGTCTCGTTTCGTGTCATCGCGAAATGGATGCGGCTCGCCGGCGTCGATCACATCCACGCAGGCACGGTTGTCGGCAAGCTTGAAGGCGATCCCGCGACAACGCGCGGCTATTATGACATCTGCCGCGAGGACTTCAATCGGATGCAACTCGAGCACGGCGTGTTCTTCGACCAGAACTGGGCGAGCCTTAACAAACTGATGCCGGTGGCATCGGGCGGCATTCATGCCGGCCAGATGCATCAGCTGCTCGATCATCTCGGCGAAGATGTAATCCTGCAATTCGGCGGCGGCACCATCGGCCATCCGATGGGGATTCAGGCCGGCGCGACGGCAAATCGGGTCGCGCTGGAAGCCATGATTCTTGCCCGCAACGAGGGCCGCGATTATCTGCACGAAGGACCCGAAATTCTTGCCAAGGCGGCGCAGACTTGCACGCCGCTGAAGTCCGCGCTCGAAGTCTGGAAGAACGTCACCTTCAATTACGAGTCGACCGACATGCCCGACTACGCCCCCACCGCCAGCGTCTCGATGTAAGGAGCAAGATCATGCGCGTCACTCAAGGTTGCTTCTCATTCCTGCCTGACCTCACCGACGAGCAGATTTCTCGGCAAGTTCAGTATTGCCTCGGCAATGGCTGGGCGGTGAACATCGAATTCACCGACGATCCGCATCCCCGCAACAATTTCTGGGAAATGTGGGGGCTGCCGATGTTCGATCTTCGCGATGCCGCCGGCGTCCTGATGGAATTGGCCGAATGCCGCAAGGTCTACGGCGATCGCTACATCCGGTTGTCGGCGTTCGATTCCAGCCATGGTTGGGAATCGGTGCGGCTGTCGTTCATCGTCAACCGGCCGAAAGAGGAGCCCGGGTTCCGCCTCGAGCGACATGAAGTTGATGGCCGCAATATCCGTTACACCACCAAATCATATGCCGTCGATCGTCCCGAGGGCTTGCGCTACGGTGGCAAATGAACTTGCAAGCGAGCGCGCCGGCTGCAACGCGAGACGTGAGCGAAACTCAACCGATGGAGCGGGTCGACCTGCGCCGCGAGTTCAACGAGGTTGGTATCGGCGAGGTGCTCGATCAACTGGACCGCGAACTGATCGGCCTCAAGCCGGTCAAGACGCGAATTCGCGAAATCGCGTCGCTGCTGCTGATCGAGCGTATCCGCAAGCGCATGAACCTGACATCAGAGGTGCCGACATTGCACATGTCATTCACCGGCAATCCGGGCACCGGCAAGACAACGGTGGCGTTGCGGATCGCCAGCATCCTGCACAAGCTCGGCTTCGTGCGCCGCGGGCAAGTAGTATCAGTCACCCGCGATGAACTGGTGGGGCAGTACATCGGCCACACTGCGCCAAAGACAAAGGAGATATTAAAGAAGGCGATGGGCGGCGTCTTGTTCATAGACGAAGCCTATTACCTGCATCGGCCCGACAACGAACGCGATTATGGGCAGGAAGCGATCGAGATACTGCTGCAGGTCATGGAATCGCAGCGCGAGGATTTGGTGGTGATCCTTGCCGGCTATGGCGACCGGATGGACAAGTTCTTCGCCAGCAACCCTGGCTTCCGCTCGCGCATTGCCCACCACATCGATTTTCCGGATTACAGCGACAGCGAGTTGTTGTCGATCGCAGAATTGATGCTGCACGACATGAACTACAAGTTCAGCCCTGACGCGCGCCAGGCGTTTGTTCGTTATATAGCGCTCCGCAAGATTCAGGCACTATTCTCCAACGCGCGCTCGATCCGCAATGCGCTCGACCGGATGCGGCTGCGCCAGGCGAACCGTCTCGTCGCCGATCTCGACCGCGTGCTGACCGCCGACGACATCATGTCTTTGGAGGCGCCCGATGTGCTCGCCAGCCGTGTATTCATGAAAGCCATCAGTGAATGAGCTTAACTCGGCGGCGAGACAGTTCCTGCACTCGCCCCTGCCAGGTTCGATATAGTGCGTCGCATGATCTTGGCGCATCTTCGAGCCACTTACCCGGGCGGGCGATCGGAAGATTTTCCGATTCCACCACACTGCCGGGTTTGCCGCGGGATATGTCGATCGTATCGCTCGGGGTGCTAAGGCTGCCGACTTGCCAATCGAGCAACCCACCAAATTTGAGCTAACGGTCAATTTGAAAACAGCGAAAGCTCTGGGGTTAACCCTCCCGCAAAGCTTCCTTGCCACGGCTGACGATGTAATCGAAATGAACTAGTTGCGCTTGCGTAAAAAAATGCCGGAGATCGAACGGATCGATCGTCGCGCGGCCTCACGTCGGGACCCGGTATAGTCCTTTGGGCAATGATGGGAGCGAGAGGGTTCGGGGTGAACTCTACGTTCAGCCGCGCTTCAGCAGGTGAATGGCCAGCTCCACATCGTGTGAGTTGCGCAATCGGGGCCGAAATTGTAATGAGGACCGCGGCTAACGAAATAGTGTCTTCCACCGTCAAAGTACCGCCAGTGGGCTGCGAAATATGGATTGACGACGCATCGTGCGGGGCGTCCTGATACCGTCAGGTTGCATCGATATTCCGGGGCATACGTTTGAGCCGTCGTCGACTTAGTCATCGACAGCGTCGCGATCGCCAAGATCGCCAAAGTTAGGCTACGCATTTTTACCTCCTTCTGGTTAGCCCCCTTGCCGAGGTAGTCTTCGTTAACTATCGGGTTCGTCTGCTCGGTGGTCTTGGGCAAATTCGACCTTATTGTCCTTCTTTCAGATAGGTATCGAAGCACAAGTCGATGGATCACGTGTTCGGGATGTCGCGATGTCGCCGCGTAAATTTCTGCTTCCTCATCGTCCAAACGGCCAATCAGATCGAGGAGAAGCGGGAGGGATATCCCAAAGTTCCACAGCGCCTGCGAGAAATGCTCATTAGTTTGACGTTTGGCTCCAAGCCGAGAGGATTGGTGACTCGGCGCTTGTGTCGGTGGGGTGGCATGGGTTGTCCGTCAGATTTCGGTTGTTTGAGAAATGCCGACGGACTTTGAAGATGTCCGTTTATCGCCGTGGAGCGGAGGTGGTCGTCCCAGGATCAGAATGACGCGATTGGCACTTTTTGAAACATGCCGCGAGATACTAAAAATGTCCGCTTATGAAGGAAGACCCTCGGCATTGTCCGGGGCGTTTGCTTATATCCATCTATTGGCGATCTTCTCGCGGAAAAAATGCGAGCGCAATGTCGCCTATTGACCCCCAAAGCGGTCTTTGATCGTTAGGTCTAAGCTGTTTCCGCTAGCTATTGAACGACGTCAAGTTTGACCTTTGCAATACCCTCTCCAACCATTCCCAGCGTTTCGGCCGCAGAATACGAGACGTCAACAACTCGTCCGGGAACGAACGGACCGCGGTCGTTGACCCGAACTGTCACGGACTGTCCAGTTGCGACGTTTGTCACGCGCAACCGGGTGCCGAATGGCAACGTACGATGAGCGGCAGTCAATTCGTGCGTATCGAACCTTTCGCCGCTCGCGGTCTGTGTTCCTTCTGTGTAGAAGCTGGCAAGTCCATGCGACGCAATCTGTGTCTCTGCTGCATTTTTGTTCGACGCGAACGGGGTATGTTTTTTCGTGACCGCCACACGGCTATTCGTCGCGAATGTGTTCTTTCGATTGTGTTCCAGCGACGCCTGTCGATTGGCGGCAAGGAATTCAGAATTCTTGGTGACGACAGAGGACTGAGCGCAGGCCGCAAGCGAAGCGGCTCCCAGAGCGACGGCAAACAGTTGAATGACGTTCCGAACACCAGCGGCCGAGACCAACGGCACGTTAAGATGAATACGGCTTGCTGCAATGTCGACGTACGAACTTCTGGTACAGCTGATGGAAGACATGTTGCACCCACCTCCGACCACCGAAATCCGACAGGCAATGAGGGCGGAACCGTGGCCGGATGAAACCAAGTACGGCGTCAATCACGCGATTTTATTTTAGTGTGGTCATTGTGCCACAACCCGCCGCAGTCGATCAGGAGACAATTCAAAGCAGGTGGAACTTTGTATGTCGGAAATCCACATCCATCTCGAATAAGCCGCAGCTCGTTGCCAAGAAAAAGCGGTCGCCTCGAGTGCCGGTATTTATTTTTACGCAGGCAGCTGGCGCGATGTCGGCTGTTGGCGCTCGCACATATCACCGGCTGGAGCAAAGTGGACAACCTTTGCCGGCGCTCGCTTACGAGAAATTTCGTAAAATTTGTCCCAAGCGCGGGCATGGCCGTTCGGACGGGTCTACGAGCAGATGTTTTCCGTTCTGTTGCTCTACAGTTTTCTCCGCGATGTTGCCGAAACGTGACAGTCGTGAATAGGCGGTGTGATACCGTCTATGCCGTTCTAACCGCACGGATCGTGCGATCTCGTGGTTCGTACCACTGGGCTCGCGGAGGACCACGGAATGAACCGACGCTTCGGGCCGCTCACTTGTTCCTTGACCTTGGTCATGCTCGCCGCGCTTTCGAGTGATGCGATAGCGCTCGCCCGCCCCAAGCAAATTCAACATGCCAAGAAGGCGGATGCGGCGACCAAGGCAGGCCATCAGCGCAACTCCGCGCTCAAGAAGGGCAGGCATGCGGTGCATGTTGCGGCTGGGGAGCGGCGCAAGTCGGCACCGTCTGTCGATGAATCTTCTCAGACTGCAGCAGCCTCTCCACTATCCGGCGACCTTGCGGCGGTAAAGCAGGCGATCGATCTGGTGCGCAAGGCCAAAACTGCCGAAGCGACCGCCATCGAAAAAACGATCGGCGACCCGGCAGCCCAGAAACTCGTCGAATGGTTCATCCTGCGCCACCCAGACGCTGAAGCGAGCTTCGGCCGGTACGCGGCTTTCATTGCCGACAACCCAAGCTGGCCGAGCGTGCGCGCGCTGCGCGGGCGGGCGGAGGCGCGACTCTGGCAGGAGCGGGGCGACGCCGCGACCGTGCGCCGCTTCACGGGCGGTCAGCCGGCGAGTGCGAGAGGCCGGTTTGCGCTCGCGCGGGCCTTACTTGTCGAAGGCGACCGCACGGGTGCCCAAGGCCAGGTTCGCGGAGCTTGGCAGTCGGAGGAACTGTCGGAACGCGTCGAAGCCGACGTGCTCGACGCGTTCCGCGATATCCTCACGCGCGAGGATCATCGGGCACGCATGGACAAGCGCATCGGCGCCAAGGATTTCTCAGGAGCTATGCGAGCCGCCCGCCGCCTCGGAGACGACGACATCTCGATCGTGAAGGCTTGTGCCGCTGTCACGGCGAATGCGCCCAAGGCGCTCGAATTGCTCGACGCAGTTCAAACCGGGGCCCGCCAGGATTTGGGTTACGCGCTGTGCCGCATTCATTGGATGATGCGTCACGACCGGTTTGCCGACGCAACCCGTTTGATGCTGGCAGCTCGGTCCGAAACTATGTCGCTCCAGGACACGGACGAATGGTGGCGCGAGCGGCGGGTTCTTGCCCGCAAGCTGCTCGATTTGGGTGAGTTGCAGAACGCTTATCAGGTCGTGCGGAAGGCCGCGCTGCCGGCCAATGAAAATTACCGGGCGGAATTCCATTTCATGCCCGGCTGGATCGCGCTGCGCTATCTCGACGATCCAGCGACGGCGCGTGAATATTTCGCCCATATCGACGACGGATCAGCCAATCCGATCGTGCTCGCAAGGGCGAACTACTGGCGAGGTCGCGCCGCCGAGGCCGCCGGCGAGAACGAGAAGATGCGCGCTGACTATGAAGCTGCCGCCCGTTATGGCACCGCGTATTACGGACAGCTTGCGCGCGCCAAGCTCGGCCTTGACAGAATTGAGCTGCGGCCCCCGCTGCAGCCCGATCCGAGTCACGGTCCTGCATTTTCGGACGAACTCGTGCGCGCCGCGGACATGCTCTATGCGCTTAGCGAGCGCGACGTCGTCCTGAATTTCGTGACGGATCTCGCGGAGCAGAGTGTCGACGTCGTAGCGCTGGCGGCACTTGGCGAGCTTACCGCGCGCCGGAACGATGCGCGCGCCATGCTGCAGATCGGGAAGGCGGCGCTCGCCCGCGGCTTGGCGTTGGACCTTTATGCCTTCCCCGTTATCGGGGTGCCGCAGCATAGCCCCATCGGTCCCGAAATCGACCGCAGCGTTGTCTATTCGGTAGCACGCACCGAAAGTGCGTTCGACCAGCGCGATATGTCACCGGCAAAAGCGGTCGGCCTGATGCAGGTTACGCCTGCAGCCGGGCGCGACACCGCCAAAAGGTTCGGTGTCACCTACGATTGGGAGCGGATGGTTTCTGACCCAGTCTACAACACGCAGATGGGTGCGGCCGAACTCGGCGCGCTGTTACGCGAGTATCATGGCTCCCACATCATGACCTTCGCCGGCTATAATGCCGGCCGAGGCCGTGTTCGCCAATGGGTTCAACAGTATGGCGATCCGCGCGATCCCAACGTGGATGCGGTCGATTGGGTGGAACGCATTCCGTTTGCCGAAACGCGAAACTACGTCCAGCGCGTCATGGAGAATTTGCAGGTTTATCGTGTTCGTTTTGACACTGGCACCCCGTTGATGTCGAAGCTCGATCAGCCTCGCGGGACTACGCGGGAGGCCGGCTCCGCGTCGCTTTTGCCGGTCCAACCATCGTTTTCCGAGTGATGAATTCGATCACACCCGCGACCATCGGCGTATCGTTGGCTCCCGAGGCTTCTGCAGCGGTTCCAGGCGGTCATTCCTGTTAACATGCAACTTTCCAGCCTAAGCTGTACTTTTTTGCTTACCAGATCGTTTGACCACTCATACAGCGACTGCCGGCTTCATCGCCACTGAACGAACGACTGAAGCGGATTATTCGTCGCACTGTGGCGAAAGGTTCAATGCCCTTAACAACCCCGCAAAGCCCTCTGGCCGCCGACAGGGTCTGAGATCGACAGTTGCCTTTGCACGTTCGACATTCTTACTCTTCTGCGGCTCTTGGCCGTTGATGCGTCGGCCAGGCGATACGGCCGCAACTTTCCTGGCGCTAGGATCATGCCGATGCAGGCTCACACTCCTGGGGATCGCTGTTGGGCCAGGAGGTTGTGGTAGAGTTTCCGTAGACACCTTCGTAACCAGCATGACTGGCTGTACGGCGACTGGGTCTCGAAGGTACGCAATTTCGATCTTGTCTGCCTTGGTCAAGGTATCCAGTGAAAAGCTTTCGCCAACGGTCGTTTGATCCGGCGATGCTTCGACGCTCGGAGGAGGCGACGGAGTTCCGGCCTTATTAGCGACCATTGCACCTAGGCCAATTAAGCAAAGAACCGTAAGCCACACTGTCCTGATCACGGCCGCTCCCAAAAGGTCCGAACATCTAATTGACCGTGAGCGTAGGATTGAACCAGGCGGTTTAGGGGCGGGCTGGGAGGAAGCTTGTGAAATCGCAGAAGAGTTTCGTACCAGAGTTAATGAGCTTTGATTCGTGGTGGGAACAACGGCTCTGGTGGCTGGCTTCAATAGCGTGAGACGTGTGAGGGGGCGCCCGTGTTACCCGCCGACGCCCAGGATATTCGTCGATCTTCCAGGGGGCGATGTTGCCTACCGATGATCGCTGCGCCGATTACGTTGGCGGGACTTTTCTCTTTGGGATTGCGGGCAACTACTTCTTATTGAGGTCAAGATAAGTGGTCCACACGGCGCTGGCCAACACTTGCGACGGGCGCTGAGCGCATGTTTTCTTGACTTCGACCACTACCGCTGCCGTGTCGACTTTCGTCTCTGTTTGTTCGCTCGCTGAGGCAACGTAATTGAGTCCCGTCCAGAAGCCATAAATCCAGATTGTTCCCTCCAATCGATGGGCTTGAGTGGACTGCCAGTGAGCGCAGCTCATGCCTCCTATTCCCATCATGTCGACGGAAACCTTGGCATCCTGCGCTGAGGACACGCAGACCGGAGCGGCGCAGATTAGCGCCGCCAATAAAACTGGTTTGACCATCGGCCATGATTGATGCTTGGCGAATGCGGTTTGCTGGTTCAACTGGGACACCTCCACAGTCGGACATGAAACACCATCTTTGGTTTTTTGATGCTCGTGCACACGGCCTCAAGGCACAAGGCCGCTTGCTGTCGGTTAAAGATCGTTTCTTTGCGGCTGACTAGCGCCGCTCCGAATGTCACCGCGCTTCGACGGCGAAGCCTATTGTTTTAGATGGTGGGACGCCCGAATCTCCGTCGGTTGGTGCTCGTCGCACCGAAGCGGAAGTTCTATTCGCAAGGAAAGTCCGGGGACAGACCACCGTGCTGTGCTTTGTGAACCGCAGACGGAACAACTCCGAAATACTTCCGGAACACGCGGCTGAAGTGCGACGAACTCGAAAAGCCCCACGAAAATGCGACGTCCGTGACGGTTTTTCCGGCCTGGGTCTCCAGCTCCTGGCGGCAGTTCTGCAACCTTGCCTGCCGGATATAGTCGCTGATGGTGGTACCCCTGTCGCTGAACAACATGTGCAGATAGCGCTTGGTGCAGCCCAGTGCCGCCGAGATCTGGTCGATGGAAAGATCCGGGTCGCGCAGATGTTCGCGGATGAAGAACTGCGCCCGGACATACATCGCTTCGGGCCCGACACGATCGAACATCGCGTCGGCCTCGCGGAGCGGCAACAGCAGGAGGTCGATCAGCGAATCGGCCACCCCGATCGCGTTGTTCGGCGACAGCTTGGTCGCTTCGTCGAACGCGGCATGGACAAAGTTGTAGGCGATCCTGCCGGTGCCGGTGCGCGCCGAGAGTTTGCATGCCGACATCTTCGCCAAGCGGAAGCCGCGTTCCTGCAGCAGTTCCTTCGGCAGGATGACGACCTCGTGTCGCGTCAGCGTCGGGCTGACGATCGTGTGCGGACAGGATACATCGTAGGCGAGACAGTCGCCGGGCATCAGCTCGATGCGGCGGCCACCCTGCTCGAAATGCGAAATCCCGTAAGTCTGAAACAGTATTTTGACGAACGGATGGCCGCCCAGTTTTGCGCGCGAGGCGGTATGCGCAAGCCGATGCTGGCTCGCCTCGATCTGACAGAGCTTTAGCTTCGAAACCGTCCTGTAGTTGATCCGGCCCTCGAATGACGAAGCCTCCAGCGGATCGATGTCGAATTGGCCGCAAAGATCGGTCAGTGTATCTGACCAACATTGGATTTGCTTCTTCGGCGCCAAACCGGAAGTGCTGAGTGAGCGGACCGTGTCGGACATTATCCAGCCACCGATTCGAGATCAAAAACATGACCGTTTGCCGCGAGAGGCTTCGAGTCATGAAAGAGCGACTTTTACCTCAATTTAAGGCGGTCATTGGAGTTTGAGCAGCACTCTTCCTGACATCCCTTTGATAATCCTCCGACTTAGTTTCAGCGCCGTCAAGGGGAACCTCAACCAATGGGTCGCGCGTTACGGGCCGATGGAGCGGGGCCGAAGCAGTTGACGCTGTGCAGCATGGAGGCTGGCGCCAGCGAAAGTCACGGGCGCCGCCTAAAAAGTTCGTTGTGTTTCGCTTTCGCGCAAACGCGCTTCCCTCTTGGGCAAGTTTCCTGTTTCCGAACCGGGTAGGGATATCAACGAAGAAAACTGAAAAGTGGACCGTTTTTACGGAAACCCTTCGCTCACAATTGGGAGGATTCACGATGCGCAAGGTGCTACTCGCTACCGGTCTTGGCCTCATTGCTATACAGGTGTCGGCGTCGCGCGCCGACGAGGCGTTGGATAAGCTTGCCAAGGACCCCAAGCAGTGGGTCATGCAGCAGGGCGACGACGCCAACACGCGCTATTCCAAACTCAATCAGATCAACGCATCCAACGCCAAGAAGCTGCAGGTCGCCTGGACATTTTCAACCGGCGTGCTTCGCGGTCACGAAGGTGGGCCGTTGGTGGTTGGCGACGTGATGTATGTCCATACGCCGTTTCCAAACACGGTCTATGCGCTTGACCTGAATAACGAAG
>JAQGKC010000160.1 GCA_028290305.1 Bradyrhizobium sp. | reverse complement strand
GCATCGAGCTGGTCGCGATGCGCGGTCCTGGTGCCCGGTGCGATCTCGGACGGCGGATAGGCGTCGGGATTTTCCGAGACCAGATGGATGTCGCGGATGCCTTCGGAGTGGAGCTGGAAGGTGATCTGCTGCGGCGACAATTCGCCGTCTACATGCTGGCCGCCGGTCATCGCGGTGGCGTCGTTATACAGGATCTTGTAGGTGATGTTGGCGCCGGAGGCGACCGCCTGACGGATCGCAAGGCTGCCGGAGTGGAAATACGTGCCGTCGCCGAGATTGGCGAAGACGTGCTCTTCCTTGGTGAAGGGGGCAACGCCGACCCACGGCACGCCCTCGCCGCCCATATGGGTGAAGGTCTCGGTGTTGCGGTCCATCCACAGCGCCATGAAATTGCAGCCGATGCCGGCGAAGGCGCGGCTGCCTTCAGTCACCTTGGTCGAGGTGTTGTGCGGACAGCCAGAGCAGAAATACGGCGTCCGGGTAATCGGCGCCACCGCCTGCATCTGAGTGGCCTGGCGGCCGTTGAACCAGTCGGCCTTGGCGCGCAGCATGGCGGCGATTTCGGGGTTTAGATTGAGACGCAGCAGCCGCTCGGTCAGCGAACTTGCCAGCGAGGCGACACTAAGTTCTTCGGCAAAAGGGAGGAAACGCTTGTCGTGCTCGTCCATCTTGCCGACGATGCGCGGACGGACGTCGTCGCGCCAGTTGAACAGCTCCTGCTTCACTTGATTCTCGACGATCTCGCGGCGCTCTTCGATAATAAAAATCTCTTCGAGACCGACGGCGAATTCGCGCACCCCTTGCGGCTCCAGCGGCCAGGGCATACCGATCTTGTAAAGTCGTAAGCCAATCTTGGCAGCGACTTCGGGTGTGACCCCGAGTTCGCGCAAAGCCTGCCGGATGTCCTCGTAGCTCTTGCCCGATGCCATGATGCCGAACCGGGCATTCGGCGAATCCATGGTGATACGGTTGACCTTGTTGGCGCGCGCGAAGGCGATCGCTGCAAAGCCCTTGTAGTCCTGCAGCCGCCGGTCCTGGTCGTAGCGGTCATCGGGCCAGCGCAGATTGAGACCGCCCGGCGGCATCTCGAAATCGGTGGGAATGATAAAAGGCTTCATCTCGTCGGTGAGGTCGATCTCCGCCGTGGTCTCCACGGTCTCCGTGATCACCTTCATGCCGACCCAGCAGCCGGAATAGCGCGACATCGCGATCCCCAGCAGTCCCATCTCGATCATTTCGTGAATGCTGGAGGGATAGAGGTAGGGCATCAGCGCGGAGATGAAGGCGTGGTCGGACTGATGCGGGACGGTAGACGATTTGGCGCCGTGATCGTCGCCGGCGAGACACAGCACGCCGCCGTTCTTCGCCGAGCCCGCGGCATTGCCGTGGCGGAACACGTCGCCGCAGCGGTCGACGCCGGGGCCCTTGCCGTACCAGATGCCGACCACGCCTTCGTGTTTGGCCCCGGGCGACAGATTAAGCTGCTGTGAGCCCCAGATCGCGGTCGCAGCCAAGTCTTCGTTCACACCGGGCTGGAATTTGATGTCGTATTGTTCGAGGTGTTTTCGCGCGGCGAAGAGCTGCTGATCGTAACCGCCGAGGGGCGAACCGCGGTAACCCGAGATGAAGCCTGCGGTGTTGATGCCGGCGGCACGGTCGCGGCGGATCTGCGCCATCGGAAGCCGGACCAGTGCCTGAATCCCGGTCAGGAAAACGTGACCGGAACCCTGGGTGTATTTCTGATCGAGACTGATCGGACCTTGGTTGATTCCCATTCCACCCTCTTTAAAGCCTCTGAAGCCTTGGCGGCGGTTGGCCGTTCGGCTCTTTTTTACCTAGTCATTCAACTCGTTAGAACCAGTCTATGTCGGTTTTTGCGCCGGGCGCATCACAAATCTCGGCAATGGAGGCCAGCGCCAACAGATCGCAATTTCATGCCGTAGCATGCCGCTGTTGTTTTCAGCTTGTGTCGCAGCAGGGCACCGCGGCGAAACGACGTAACGCCCTCGCCGTCGTTGTTTCAGGCTATAAGGCCCTTTGGGGGATCACTTGGTGCAGGGACGACATTGCGCAATGCGAGCGATTCTCGCGACCATCCTTTTGTGCACCGCATTCGCCTGCGGTCGGGCGCAGGCGCAGCCCTCGCCCGAGACCATCGCCCGCGGCAAGGCATTGGTGGAAGCGGGTGATTGCGCAAGCTGCCATACCGCCGATCCCTCAAAACCATTCGCCGGAGGAAAACGCATCGATACGCCGTTCGGCGCGATCTATTCACCAAACCTGACGCCGGACCGCGATACCGGCATTGGCGCCTGGAGCGACGACGACTTCCATCGCGCCCTGCGCTACGGCGTTGCGCCCAATGGCTCGCGCTATTACCCAGCCTTCCCCTACCCCAATTTTACGAAACTTACCCGCCCCGACCTGTTGGCGATCCGCGCCTACCTCGCGACGCTCACTCCCTTCCGCAACACGCCGCCGGCGCCGGAATTGCGCTTTCCCCTGAATTACCGCGTGCTGATGCGCGCCTGGGACTGGCTGTTCTTCCGGCCGGGCATATTCGAGCCTGACCAACAGAAGAGCGCGGAATGGAATCGCGGCGGCTATCTGGTCACGGGTATCGCGCATTGCGGCGCATGTCACACGCCCAAGAACATCTTCGGCGCCGACAGGCGCGGCCGCGCCTTCTCTGGCGGCCTGGTGCAAGGCTGGTTCGCTCCGCGGCTCGACGGCGCCGAGCGCAGCGGGCTGAAATCCTGGAGCGTCGACGACATCGTCGAATATCTGCAGAGCGGCCGCAACGGTCGCAGCCATGCCGACGGGCTGATGGTCGAAGTGGTGGTCAATTCGGCCTCGAAAATGAGCGATGCCGATGTCCGCGCCATGGCCGTCTATCTCAAGGATTTGCCTGTGGGCGCGGCCGAGCCGGCGGTCGCGCCGCCTCCGCCAGCGCAAATGGCCGACGGACAGAAGCTGTACCGAGGCGCGTGCATCGCCTGCCATGAGGTGGACGGCAGCGGCGCGCCGCGGATTTACCCGCCGCTGCCCGGTAATGCCAATCTGCAGTCGGTCGATCCCTCCAATACGCTGCGGATCATCCTCGACGGCGCGGAAACAGTAACGACACCGCGCGCGCCCAATAGCGGTTCGATGCCGGCCTATAGCGAGAAATTGTCGGATCAGGAGATCGCCGATGTCACGACCTATATCCGCAATTCCTGGGGCAACGCCGCGCCCGCGGTAACGCCGGAGCAAGTGGCGAGGGCTCGCAAGAAGCAATAAGGCCGCATGTGCCCCCGGGCGTTTAGCGCCGGTCCTCATTGAAGACGAATTTCGGCATTTCCCATTTGTAGCGGATCGCCAACAGGCGAAATGACAGACCGAGCACAAAAGTCAGGGCGGTCCACGACGCATCGTTCAACTTCAGGCCGAACGCTGTGGCATAAAACAGGCCGGTGACGACGGAAACGCTGGCATAAAGCTCGGAGCGAAACAGCAACGGCACATCGTTACAGAGGATGTCGCGCAACACCCCTCCGGCGCACCCGGTGATCATTCCCGACACGATCACGATCGGCAGCGACTCATTCATCTGCCATGCCATATCGCAACCGGCCATGGTGAACACCACGAGGCCGATGGCGTCGAGGACCAGAAACGCAAGGCTCAGCCGATACACTGCGCGCGCAATCAGGATGGTCGCAAAAGCCGCACCGGCTGTCAGCGCGAGATAAGACGGGTTCTGCACCCACAGCAGCGGATAGTGCCCGAGCAGGACATCGCGGATCGTGCCGCCGCCCAGCGCGGTGATGCAGCCAAGCAGGCAGACGCCGACCCAATCCATGCTGCGCCGTCCCGCAGCGAGCGCCGCCGTCATCGCCTGCGCCGCGAACGCCACCAGCGAAAGCGCGTACAAGACGATATCGCTCGGAGGCAGGCCCCGCATCTTGAACCTCATGGCACCGACTCGGAACTTACGTCGCGGGTTCCCTTCTGAACAGATCGAAAGAAGGCACACCGGCCCCTTTGGGGCGGTCTCAGAAAGTGGTCTGTGCCCGGAACCTCCCCAGCCACCGGAAGTTGTCACGGGATAACGGAGGAACCCATCATGGCCTACGAACGCACTCCGAACGATCCCTATCGTTCCGCGGACGATCCTTATCGTTCATATCGCGCCGACGATGACATTCGCCGTAACGCCCGCTCGGACAATGAATTGCAGCCCGATCCCGAACTCGCCGAAGGTCCCGCCAGCGGTGGCAGGGTCGCGATGTTCGCTGTTGCCATCGCCGTCATACTTGGTGCGGTTTTCTATGGCCTGAACAATACGTCGATCAATCAGGCCGGTACTTCTTCGACCGCTCAGAACACCCCGCAGACCTCATCTCCCGCGGCCCCTCCCGGCATGCGTGACGTGACGCCTCGCGCCAACTCCAATCAGGGCGTAACCACTGGTGCTGCTCCGGCACGTCCGCAGGCGCCGCCGTCTTCGGCTCCGACGGGGCAAGACATCAACCGCTCCGGCAATCCACCGACCGACAACGCAAAGCCGAGCAAGTAACCGCGGAAGCGCCAGCGAACTAAACTAATTGCACAGCGGCATGTACCTGCCCGCTGTGCAATCGTGTGCGCGTTCAGCTGAACATCTTGTTCAATTCGCCGCCGGCAAAGCCATTGCCCAGTTCCGTGAACGTTCCCTTCTCCGCGATCTCGCGCGATGCGCGCATGAAGCCACCCCACGCCGCCCGCGCCAGCGAGCCGCCGACACTGATGCGGCGAACGCCGAGATCGGCGGCTTCCTTGACGGTAAGGCCCGGCGACCCGATCAGAAGATTGACCGGCTTCGGATGCACCGCCTTCACGACCGCCGCGATCTGTTCTTTGGTTTTGATCCCGGGCGCATAGAGGCAATCCGCGCCGGCTTCCGCGTAGGCGTTCAACCTGTCGATCACCATGTTCAGATCGGCCTGACCGACCAGAAAGCCCTCGCAGCGGCCGACCAGTAGCACGCCACTGTTGTCGGTATCGATGGCGGCCCGCGCCGCCTTGATGCGCTCGATCGCCAGCGCGCGCTCATAAATCGGCTGCGCGGCATCGCCGGTGGAATCCTCGATCGACAACCCGGCAATGCCGGTCTTGATCGCGCGGGCGACATTGGCGCCGACCTTCTCCGCCTCACGGGCAAAGCCGCCTTCGAAATCGGCATTGACGGGCAGATCGACCGCTGTGCACAGCGCGGTGAGATGTTCGCAGACCTCATCGAGCGTGACGCGGTTGTCGGCCTTTCCGATCGACCACGCATAGCCCGCGCTGGTGGAGGCTACCGCCTTGAAGCCGAGATGCTGCAGCGCCCGCGCGCTGCCGACGTCGTAAGGATTGGGCAGCACGAAACACCCGGTTTCGTGCATCTTGCGGAATGTCGCGCGCTTGTCTGCTGTCGTAACCGGCATGATATCTCTCCCTTTCAACTGCTTTAGTCATCTGCTTTTTAAACTGCGAGAATAGCCACGCGTTTCTTTCTGCGCCAGTGCGCACCGTCTCAGGCGACCACCTGGCGCAGAAATGTACGCTCCTCCGTGAGAATGAATTTGTTCTCCTCGGCGAAAGTAAAGTTGGCCATGCCGTCTTTGTCGGCACGAAGCCGCGCGCGATAGTTTTCATAGGCGGCGAGATTTTCGAAGGAAATCAGCGCGAACGCAATGTTGTTGGTGCCTTCATGCGGCATCCAGTAGCCGACGAGATCGCCGCCCGCCTTTGGAATGATGGTGAGCCAGCGCCTGGCGTATTCCTCGAACATCGCGCGTTTGAACGGATCGATCTGGTAGCGGATGAAAACGGTGACAGCCACGGGAACCTCCGGTGTTTCGGACAATCCAAGGATAACCGCTTGATCGACGTCAATGCTTCGGCTAGCATCGAACTATGAAAGCAGGTCCCGATATCGCCATGGTCGCCGCTCTGGTCGGCGATCCCGCGCGCTGCAACATGCTGACGGCGCTGATGACCGGCCGCGCGCTGACCGCGAGCGAACTGGCGCATCAGGCCGGCATCACGCCGCAGACCGCGAGCTCGCATCTGGCGAAACTGGAGACCGGTGGCCTGATCGAGCAGGAGAAGCAGGGCCGCCACCGCTATTACCGCCTCGCCGACCCTGACGTCGCCGGCGTGCTCGAAGGCCTCGAGGGCCTTGCTGCGCGTGCCGGCCACATGCGCATGCGAACCGGGCCAAAGGATCCGGCGCTGCGCCGCGCACGGATCTGCTACGATCATCTCGCCGGGGATCTCGGCGTGCAGATGCTCGACAGCATGAAAAAGCAGCGGCTGCTCCGGCAGAAGAAAGACGACATCGAGCTGACCGCCGACGGCGAGCGTTTCCTCAGCAAGACCCTGCAGATATCGGCTGAAACACTTGGCCATCCGCGCCGTCCGTTGTGCAAGGCCTGCCTTGACTGGAGCGAGCGGCGCCATCACCTCGCCGGCACGCTCGGTGCGGCGATCATGACGAGGTTCACGGAATTGAAATGGGCGGCGCGCGATGCCGCCCCCGGCAGCCGCGTCGTCAATTTCACCCGCAATGGCGAGAAGCGGTTCGCGGCGTTGTTTGGCGACAGCGAATAGCGCAGGTTTAAGCGCGCGTCATATATTGCGCGTAGCGGCCACCCCGCAAAAACGTGAACCCCGCCCCGCTTTACATCGCGACATCGCGGTCCCAAGAGAGTGCCGAGATGCCTCTCATCCTTCCGGAGTTTTCGATGAACCGTGCTTTCGTGTCCGCGTTGTTTGCCGTCGCCAGCCTGCTCGCCATGCCCTTCACATCGGCCCATGCCGCGGAGCCGGCGCAGCGCGAACCCTACGGCATCGGCCTTGAAGGTTTTGCTTATCCCTACCCCGTCAACATGCTGCCGCTGGTCAATGACGGCGAGCAGGTGCGGATGGCGTACATGGATGTCGCGCCGGCGCAGCCGAACGGCCGCACTGTGGTGCTACTGCACGGCCGCAATTTTCCGTCGAGCTATTGGGCGCCTGTCATCAAGACGTTGAATGACTCCGGCTATCGTGTGGTGGTGCCGGACCAGATCGGTTTTGGCAAATCCTCAAAACCCGTAAGCGACCTGCATTTCGACACGCTGGCGCGCAACACCATTGCGCTGCTCGATCATCTGCAGATCGCAAAGGCCGATATCGTCGCGCATTCGCTGGGCGGCATGCTCGGCGTGCGCATCACGCGCGCCTATCCGGACCGGGTCAGCCGTCTGTTGCTGGTGGCACCGATCGGGCTGGAGGATTACCGGCTCTATGTGCCGCCGACGCCGACGGAAAAGATTCTGGAGAATGAGGAAAAACTGACCGCCGATGGCTACCGCAAGCAGCTCGAAGTCAATTATTCGCTAAAATTGCCGCCCGACCAGGTGACGCCGTTCATCGATTCGCGCTTCAACATCAAGGGCAGTTCGGAATATCCTCGCTGGCTGCGCGCCTTCGTCAATTCGGCGCAAATGATCTACCGCGAGCCGGTGGTGCACGAGATTCCGCTGATCACCCAACCGACGCTGTTCATCATGGGCGCCGACGATCACAACGCGCCGGGCAAGCCCAACGCGCCGGAGGCGCTACGGCCGAAGATGGGCCAGAACGCCGAGCTCGCCAAAACGCTCGCGGCCAAAATGCCCAACGCAAGCGCCGAAGTGATCCCGAATACCGGGCACCTGGTGTTTCTCGAAGCGCCCGCGAAATTCAACGAACTGATGCTCGGCTTTTTAGCTAAATGACATTCAGCGTGATTTCAGCAATTGCGGAAGGCAGGGACCGATATCGCGGTCCCTGCCTCCGCCAACGGTCTCAGTTCCTGAAGCACTTCTTGCCGTACGGACCGGTATGCCAGCCCGGAGGACAGTTATAGAGCGGACGGCATGCACCCGCGGGGCCGCGATGGAAGCCGGGTCCGCAGCCCTGCGCGACGCGGGTGATTTCGTTCGAAACCGGCTTATCGACCGGGTACACCGGCATGGCCTGGGCGGACACCGCCATCAAGCCGAGGCCAATGGCGAACGCAGATGCAGCAAGCAATTTCATAGATTTTTCCCTTCCTCTGGATTTGCCGCGACGCGGCGGTTTCGGTTTACGCATACAAGTTTACGCAAGCAACATGGCAGGCCGGTAACGCAACTCCGCGTTAGCGGTAACGCGAGGCCGGCTTACCAGTGACGGCGGTGCCAGTGGCGACGCCAACCCCAATGGCGGCGGTGCCAGCCCCAATGACGCCGATGCCAGTGATGGCCCCAGCGCACTTCTTCGGGCTTCAGGTGATCGACATCGTCTTGCGAAACCACCGCCGATTCCGCGCCTTCACGGCGCGGAGGCATGAGACCTTGTCCCGCTGCAATCGGCGGCAGCGGCGCGGCGTTCGCGCCCGCGGCAAGCGCTGTAGCGCCCACGGCTACTCCAAAGGCGAGTTTCAGAAAGTGGCGGCGTTCCATGATATCTCCCTCTTTCGCACGTGGCGGTTGAACAAAGAGAGTTTCGCTGCGTCGAGATGAATGGTCGCTGAACCGTGGGGCTTCAATTGCGATATGCAGTCGACAACTCACGTCGTCCTCGCGGACGCGGGGACCCAGTATTCCAGAGCGTATCGGGAGCCCCGGAGTACTGGATCGCCCGGTCAAGCCGGGCGAAGACGGCGGAAAGTAAGTCAAGTCTGGCGTTCGCCGGGACGACGTGTAGTGCGACGGGAAGGATTGGGTTCGATGCGCAGAAGAGGAATGAAATCTCTCGCGCGTCATTCCGGGGCAGCCCGCAGGGCTGAACCCGGAATCCCGAGATTATATACGCGAGATTCCGGGTTCGCGACTTCGTCGCGCCCCGGAATGACGGCTTTTTGCACGCTCACTCCGCGCCGAACTCCTCGGCCAGCACCAAGATCTCGCGCGTACGCGTCACATCCGGCCAGTCGCGGTTGAAATCGGCGATCAGCCGTTTCATGTCCGCGCCATTCACCGCGCGGTCGAGCGAGGCTTCATCGGTGAACTGATACGTCGCCTGGTGCAGACTGGGATCGGTAAGGCTCCAGAACCGCCACGCCTTCTTCACGCCGAACGATTTTGTTGCGTCGGGCAGATGTTCGCGGCTGTACCACGCATCGAATGCCTTGCGCTTGGCGGGGCGGAGACGGTGGCCCGGACGACGAAATAGGCTAACGGCATGGCTTCCTCCATCTGAAACATGTTCCTTGGGGCGAGCCCCGGTTTCCCTTGCCGGGAACCGCCACATCCTCTCCAAAAAATCTGCATACAACAAGCAAACCAGTGCCAGCTTCCAGCGTTAAATCCGATCCACTCAATGCCACAGGAGACTGCCATGGCTGCGAAGGTAAAACCGATTCCGGACGGGTTTCACACCGTCACGCCCTATCTCATCGTCGATGGCGCCGAGAAGGTCATCAGCTTCATGCAAAATGCTTTAGGCGCGCAATATACGCACGAGCCGACCAAGCGGCCGGACGGCAAAATCATGCATGCGACACTCAAGGTCGGTAATTCCATGGTGATGGTCGCTGACTCCTCCGAGCACGCCAAGGCCACCGCTGTAATGCTGTATCTTTATATACCCGATGTTGACGCTGCCTATCAGAAAGCCCTCAAGGCCGGCGCGACATCCGTGATGGAGCCAGCCGATCAATTCTACGGCGACCGCAGCGGCGGCGTGAAGGATCCGGCCGGCAATAGCTGGTTCTTTGGTACGCATATCGAGGACGTCGGCGCGGATGAGTTGAAAAAGCGCGCCGCGGAATTTTTCAAGAAACAGAGCAAGGCGGCGTAACGCCAGTACTGTGTCATGGTCGGGCTAAACTGACCCGGCCATCCACGCTTCTTTTACAACGGCAAATTGTCGTGCTTCTTCATCGGCACCTCGACATGCTTGTCCCTTAGCATCGCCAGTGCCCGTGCAATCCTGCGCCGTGTCGAGTGCGGCATGATGACGTCGTCGATATAGCCGCGTTCGGCGGCGACGAAGGGTGACAGGAAGCGGTCTTCATACTCTTTCGTGCGCGCGGCGATCGCCTCGGTGTCGCCGATGTCGCTGCGGAAGATGATCTCCACCGCGCCCTTGGCGCCCATCACGGCGATCTGCGCGGTCGGCCAGGCGTAGTTCATGTCGGCGCCGATTTCCTTCGAGGCCATCACGTCGAACGCGCCGCCATAGGCCTTGCGCGTGATGATCGTGACCAGCGGCACCGTGCATTGCGAATAGGCGAACAGCAGTTTGGCGCCGTGCTTGATCAGCCCGCCATATTCTTGCGCGGTGCCCGGCAGGAAGCCCGGCACGTCCACGAACGTCACGATGGGAATATTGAAGGCGTCGCAGAAGCGGACGAAGCGCGCCGCCTTGCGTGAGGCGTCCGAGTCGAGCACGCCCGCCAGGACCATCGGCTGGTTGGCGACGAAGCCGACGGTGCGGCCGGCGATGCGGCCGAAACCGGTGACGATGTTTCTGGCGAAGGTTTCGGAGATTTCGAAGAAGTCGCCCTCGTCGACTACTTTGAGAATCAGTTCCTTCATGTCGTAGGGCTTGTTCGGATGATCGGGGATCAGCGTGTCGAGCGACATGTCGACCCGCCCGATATCGTCGAAACTCGGCCATTCCGGCACGCCATCGGTGTTGTTGGAGGGCAGGAAATCGATCAGCCGGCGCATCTGCAACAGCGTCTCGACATCGTTCTCGAAGGCGCCGTCGGCGATCGAAGAGCGCGTCGCATGCACGGAAGCGCCGCCGAGTTCTTCCGCCGTCACGACCTCGTTGGTGACGGTCTTCACCACGTCGGGCCCGGTGACGAACATGTAGCTGGTGTTCTTCACCATGAAGATAAAGTCGGTCATGGCAGGCGAATAGACGTCGCCGCCGGCGCAGGGACCCATGATGACGGAGATCTGCGGAATCACGCCGGAGGCGATGACGTTGCGGCGGAACACATAGGAATAGCCGGCTAGCGCGGCGACGCCTTCCTGGATGCGCGCGCCGCCGGCGTCGTAGAGGCCGATGATCGGCGCTCTCGCCTTCATCGCCATGTCCTGGATTTTTACAATTTTCTGCGCGTGGGTTTCCGACAACGAGCCGCCGAACACGGTAAAGTCCTTGGCGAACACAAAGGTCTTGCGGCCGTTGACGGTGCCCCAGCCGGTGACGACGCCGTCGCCCGGAACCTTGGACTTCTCCATGCCGAATTCCACCGAGCGATGCTCGACGAACATGTCGAATTCCTCGAAGCTGCCCTTGTCGAGTAAAAGCTCGATGCGCTCCCGCGCGGTCAATTTGCCACGGGCGTGCTGCGCCTCGATGCGCTTTTCGCCGCCGCCGAGCTTGGCGCCGGCGCGTCGTTCCTCAAGGGTATCCAGGATGTCTTTCATGTCTGCTTTCCCGCTCAATTTGTTTGGGTTCTAACACGGCATTTTCCCGGCGGGAAACGCCCCTCCCTGCATCTGGCACCCTTGCCCGGCGCACGATATATGCGGGGCTTCAACGGAGGCGACCCCATGGCTGATATCGCGAGCGTAGAAACGGCAGGCGCGGTAACTGGCGGATTGCGAACGCTGCTCCGGCTGGAAGGGTTGACGCTGTTTGCGGGCATGACGCTGCTTTACGCGGTCTGGGGCGGATCGTGGTGGATCTACGCCATCCTGTTTCTGGTGCCCGATCTGAGTTTTTTGGCCTATCTTTGGGGACCGCGGACCGGCGCCTTCGTCTACAACACCGCCCACAGCTACATGGCGCCGATGACGCTGATGGTCACGGGATTTGGCACGGAGACGCCATTGGTGCTCTCGATCGCGATGATCTGGCTGGCCCATATCGGCATCGACCGCGCGCTCGGGTACGGCCTGAAATACGAAGTCGGATTCGGCTTTACCCATCTCGGCCGCATCGGCAAAGATGCGACTAGGACAGCGTGATGTTGCGGCGCTACTTCTCCCCGACCTTGAACGGCGCCTCCTTTCCGGGAGGCGTGGTTTCCTCCGACATCGCCAGTATCATGGCCACCATGACGTAGTTGCCCGCCACCGCCGTCAGATCCACGATCTGCTGATCGTTGAAAAGCTTGTTCGCCCGCGCATAGGTTTCGTCGGAAACCTTCTGCGTGGTCGTGAGTTCGGTGACGAAGTCGTAAACCAGCGCTTCGTCCTCGGCCATGTTGGACGGCCGCTGGTTGGCTTTCAATTCGGCGATGATGTCAGGCGATAGTCCCGCCTTCGCCGCCAACGGCGCATGCGCATACCATTCGACCTGCGAGCGCCATTGCCGTCCGATGATCAGAATCGCAAACTCGTTGAGCTTGGTCGGAACGGAAGTTTCCCAGCGCAGATAGTGAAACAGGTCGAACAGCCGCTGACCCAGCACCGGACTGCGCATGATCGGGTTGTAAGGTCCGGCGAGCCCGACGCTCGAGACCTTCATGACCTGCTCGCCGAGCGGCTTTTGCGCGTCGCTGAGCTGATCCATGGTCAGTTGTGGAAAGCGCGGTTCCTTGCTTGTCGCGGGTTGCGCGAACATCGTCGCAGCAAACCAGCCGCCGGCCGCGGCGACGGTGAGCGACGACATCCAGACCAAAGATCTCATGGTTTCCTCCCTGTGTTCTCATCATTGTGAAGCCATCAAGCCTAGTCCAGCCGAGCCGCACAAACCAGATGTTCTGGAACCAACGTTCAGCGCTCCCGCGTTAGATCGGTGAACTTAAAGGGAGACCGTTAGACCACTAGAGAGACCATTGGCCAAATCACCAGAGATGGAGACTTCCAAGATGTCTGGATCCAATATTGCGCGGGCTGGGTTGCTGATGTTGGCGCTCTGCCTGCCCGGCGGCGCCACACAGGCCGCGCAATCTCCCTTCGCCGGCATGGCAGGTTCATGGTCAGGCGGCGGCGTACTGGACACGGCAGACGGAGGGCGGGAGCGACTGCGTTGCCGCGCTTCTTACGACGTCGGCGGCACCGGCACCGAGCTTCGCCTCAATATAAGATGCGCCAGTGATAGCTATAATATCGATTTGGCGGGCAACGTGCACTACCGCGGCGGCGAGATTTACGGATCATGGAGTGAATCCAGCCACAATGCCTCCGGCACGATTTCGGGGCGTGCCGCCGGCGGCCGGATCGAGGCTTCGGCGAGAAGTGAAAGCTTCTCTGCAAATCTGTCACTGACGACGCACGGAAACCGGCAGACGGTGTCTATCCGCCCTCAGGGAACCAGCATAACAGCGGTTTCACTGGTACTGGACCGGCGCTAACGCCAAACTAAATCGCGCCGATATCGCCGAGGCATTGCTGCGCCAGCTTCATGCGGTCGTCGGCATGGCGCGGTTCGTGAATATCGAGATTGAGCGCAAACACGGTCTGGGCGCTCCCCTTCTCGGCCCAACCCACCAGCCAGCCGAGCGACGGCTTGCCGGTCTCCGCGCCCACCATGCCGGTCTTGGCGCGGATAATGTAATCGCCCGTTTTCGTGACCGGCAAAATATCGCGAACCAGATCCTGGCTGCGTTTCGACACCGGCAGCGTGCCGCGCCGCAAGCGGTCGACGAAATCGATCTGCTGGACCGGATCGATCCGCAGATTGCCGGTCAGCCAGAACTGATCGATGCCGCCGCCGATATCGCGGTTGCCGTACTCGAACAAGTCGACATATTTCTGCATCCGTGCCTCGCCGATGCGCCGCGCGATCTCCTGATAGACCGGCACCGCGGATGCAGCGATCGCCGAGCGCAGCGTGTGATCATGGTTCCAGGCCTCGATGCTCCTGACAACGCCGTCCCACTTGAAGATGTCCTTGTCCGGGTCCTGGACCACACCTGTTTCCAGCGCGATCAGCGAATTCGGAATCTTGAAGGTCGAAGCCGGCAGCTTGGCTTCGCCCGAGCGATCCTTGTCGCTGGCTATAATCAGATAATCGTCGACCTTGTAGCCGACGAAAGTGCCGGCCGTTTCCTCGTCGATAAATCGCTTGGCCAGAGTTTCGCGAATTTCGCTGCGCTGCGGCGCTACGTCGGCAAAGCTCCGCGACGGCACGACGCTCGCGGCAGCAAGTAGACCGAGCGCATGACGACGATTGATCACGGCAATATCCGATTCAATGGAGAGATGGCGGCAACGATGCTGACGACATCGTGGTAAAACAATGACCGTCCGATGCTCGGCTTAGCGAATTCGGCCCGACAGCCGGAGCACGAAAATCAGCACTTCCGCCACCGCCTTGTACAGCTCGGCCGGAATTTCATCGCCGAGTTCGACATTCGAGAGCGCCCCGGCCAATACTTCATTCTCTTCGATCGGGATGTCATGGGCCTTGGCAACCTCGATGATCTTCTCACCGATGCTTCCCCTGCCCTTGGCGACGACCCGCGGCGCACCTGTCCTGTCGTAATGCAGCGCGACCGCAAGCTGGCTCTTTTGTTTCACGCTCATAGCGCGCGATCCAGAAAATGCCCGGCGCGCGCTGAAACCGATTGCACCGGCGCGCCATCGCGTATCACGATGTCGCCCGGCAGCAATTCGGCGCGGCTTAAGGCCTGGCTTAGCTGCGAGACGCCGGCCCGCAATTGATCTGCGGTCGCCGGCCGTTCCGCCCACATCCGCACCGACGTCCGGTCAGCGTTGAGCGATACCAGCGCATGGATCGGACCGGCCGGTTCGACGTCAAGCGAAAACCGCGCCCGCCAAACCCGCTTGGCCGCTTCGACCTCGCTGCCGCCGCCGTCACGCGAAATCTCGAACTGCGCCATCGCCGTTCCCTGCGGTGTCGCAAACGGAATTTCGAAATTCCATCGCGGCGCCGTTGGATCAAGCCGTCCCACCGTCGTATCGACCTGGTCAGGCAGTGATGCCACCTGCAGCAGCGTCTGCCGCGCGATCGCGCCATCGGCATCGGCGAGCAGATGATGCATGGCCGTCTCGAGCGGCGAGTTCGATACCAGCGTCGCCGCCATGACCGGTTGCGCCGCCGGCAATGCGCCGCTGATCGGCGGCGGCGGTACATTGGTGCGCGCAAATTCGGCGTCATCGACCTGCGCGATACGAACCCCGGCCACCGCCGGCAGCAGCGAAAGCATCAGGCCATCATCGAACGCAAGCCTCGATGGATTTCCCGCCGTCAGCGGACTAGCCTGAAGGACTTCCTGCAGCAGATTGAGAGCGGCGCTGCTTGCAGCAGTACGCGCCGCCGCATCCGCCGGCGTCGATGCGGACGAAATGGCAGGGTTCGCGGCGCTGAAGTCGAGAATATCTTGCGGGATCTGTAATGTCGCAGCTTGAAGCGACACCTCGGGTGCGGCGATCTCGGACGCGAGCAACGGCGCAAGCGCGGGCGATGCCGTTGTTGGCGTATCAGGCCCCACGATAATCGTGACAGGCGGCGACGATAGTTGAGACAATACCTGAACCGGCGGCTGTATGCCCTGCTCCGGCACGACTGGTCCCGTCGTCGTGCCTTGCTGCACCACGACCGGCGTCGACGTCGTGCCCTGCTGCACCACCACGACCGGCGTCGCCGGCGTGTTCTGCGTCGGCGCCGCGCTAGTGAGCGATGTCGTCAGCACCTGGCGCAGCACGATCAGGGCCGCCTTGAGATCCGGCGTGGCGGCGGACGACGAAAACGATCCGGAAGCTAACGAGGCTTCCAGGAACAGACCGGAACTCTGGAACGCCTGCTTGATGTCATTGCCGGTCAGGCTTGGACCAAGGCTGGTCCGTTGCGCCAGCACTTGCGCTATCGCCTGCTGGAGTTGCGGCGGCAGGCCGTTCAGCCCGGCGGCGACGCCCAGATTGGCAAACAGCGGCGCGAGACTGGTCTGCTGGGTCGCCGCAGTCTGGGCCGCCATCGATACCGCAAGCGTCTCCAGCGGCGTGAGCTGATTATTCAGCGCGACGGTCCCGGGTGCCGTTTGTACGGCGACAGCCGCAGTCGCGGACGTTGCGGTCGCACTGGCAGCGCCGGCGATGCCTTGGCTTGCCGCAGCACCACCGCCCTGCGCGTTGACCACCGCGAGCCGGATACTGCCGTCGGAGCCTTGCGACACCGCGAGCTGCAGCGTCTGGCCGGCCTGCAGTGGAACCTGTGAAGCCACATCGATCGACTGGCCGCCGATCGCAATGCGGACCTGGTCGTTGCCAAGGATTTGCAGCACCTTGGCATCGACGACCGTCCCCGGCTGCAGGACGACGTCCGCCGTCGCGCCCTGCGCGGCGACCAGCGAAACGTTCGGATTGATGACGATCGACATGGGTTTGGCCTCACCGGGTCAGGCCCGGCCCAAGCTATCCGGCTGTCGTAAACCTCTCGTTAATATAGTGGATTGTTGAGCCCCGTTGAGAACCGTCGATTTGGCTGGGCACCGCAAGCCCCTGCCCGACGCCCTCGAACCTCGCGGGCGTAGCCTTCATCTATCGCGCCAACGCCCCCGGCGGCGCTGCGCCGAGCTACGGTTCAAATCGAAATGGTGAGCGCTCAGACGACCCGGCGTTCAGGCGAGATATCGTGCGAATAGTGCGTACAATCCACGACGGCCAGGAGAGCAGCCATTTTCAGTGCTATCGGGTCTCGCTCGCCTTTCGCGGCACATGCAAGAATCTGAGACGCGATTTCGGCTTTGATCGCCGACGTGCGCTTCGCTTCGGGAAGCATTGCCGTGGCATCGTCAAGAACGGTCTTCATCAGTTTAATTAGTTCGGGTTGAAAAACTGCTCCTGTGGGGTTCATGGTTGCCTCCTGTCCGAGCGGACCTTGAGCCATACTAGGTCCGGCTTTCAAGGAAGCAACGCCCAAAACATACCCTGCGGCAGTTTATCACTGCACCCCGATCCTCGTTGCGATGCGGCAACTACTTGGCCGCCCCGATGATCGTGCCGTGCGGGAATTGATCTCTCATCGCTTGCGATTCCAATTGTCGTCGGCAATGATGTCGGGCGTCGAAGGGCTCGTTACCGAACGTGAACGCTGTGAATGATGACATTCATATGTGGCCGAAGACGACATTGTGGTGCGCCTTGTTTCTCGTTGCGTCAAACCCCTCGGACACGCTGGCTCAGTCACGCAGTCCCGATGCAATTGAAAATAATGGCCGAATAGCATTCCTGTCCGCGCCCGCCGATGAAACGAAACGCCCCCCGGAAGAAACACCGCGCTCCGTGCCGCAGGAAGATAACAAAAACTTTGATGGGGCGTGGACATTCACCAGCGCCGGATGCCGGCATACGGGCTCGTTACCTGCGATGATCAGCGGGGGCAGGATTATCATCAGGGGCGGCAGCGGGCAGGTCGATCCGGATGGCACCCTGCATTCGGCCGGTGCAGGTGGCGGCATGACGCTCACCGCCGTCGGACGATTGTCAGGAAATACGGGCGCTGGAACATTCAGCCGATCCGACGGCTGCATCGGGAGCTGGATCGCCATCAAGCGCTAGTTGCGGATAGCAGCGCTTTTGCTCGGCTAAGCTTCCGTCGCGACTATTTGAAGCCTCGATATCAGCCGGCCTCGGAATTCAGCGACTTGAGGATGCTTGCCGCCGCCCTGAAATCGGTCCATCGCGCCGCGCGACGCGCCGCAACTTCCTGGTCCACGCCCCATTTTTCGATGTTCCAGTCCTCATCGACATGGGCGGCAGCCCAAACCTGGTCGGAATCGAGCACGCCGCGCAGCAGCGCCAGCGCCAGCAGCGCCGATCCCGTCAAGGTCGTCACCACGTGCAGCACCGCGATCGACCAGGGGTCGGTCGGCAATGCGGCACGCGCAGCCGCGATCGCGGAAGCGGGCTGGCGGACATGCACGATCCCTTCGGCAAGAATAAAATGGGCGCCGAGCGTATCCGCGGCCCAAAACAACACGGGATCCCAATGCGCGGCTTCGCGCGCAACCAGCGCCTCCGGATGGCCGGCACGATAGAACAACAGATCGGAGCCAAGATATTTTGCGACGTCGTCGGTGACCGCCTCGACCCGATCAACCACGGCATCGACGACGCTGTTGGCAAACCGCGTCAGCGGCATCGTCAGGGGATCGATGAACTCCTTCTGCGCGTTCCATTCCGCCGCCATGCCGTCGGCGATCTGAAGCGTCGGCGCTGTCAGAGCATGCCCGGAGGGGGTGCGCACCGGCTTGTCGTCCAGCGTAATGGCAAACCCCTCAGGCGTCTCGACCACGCCGGCATTGGTATAGAAACGCGTCCGGCGCGGCCCGCGCGTGGTGCGCCTGACTGCTTCCTCCGGATCAAGCGGAGACTTTCCGGCCACTTCATCGAACAATTCACGCATGCGGTTTTCGGCTTCTGTCGGTCGGTGATAATCTTGGGGGCAAGCGTATGATAAGAATGGACGCAAATAAAGCGAGCCGGCGATGACGAAAATCTTCGGAACTATCCTGGCTGTGCTGGCCGGTCTCGGTGTCTCGCCCGTTGAGGCTGGATTCCGTTCGCCGGAATCGCTGGTCAGGAACGTCTATGCTTATTACGGCGACCGGTCGTCAGACCTCTCGAGCGGGCTGCCGCGCGATACCGCTACGGCAAGCCGGTTCTTCGACCAGAGTTTGCGCAGCGCATGGAGTTCCCCCAAAGACCAGCCTTACGATTTCCTGGTTCAAAGCCCGAGATGGAAACTCGGCGCCATCTCGATATCGATCCTTCGCAAGCAATTCGACAAGACCTATGTCGCTGTCGCGTTCGACAATAATGGCCGAGCGGTCACGCTCAATTTCATCGTTGTCGACGGACCCGACGGCTGGGTCATCATCGACGTCGAGAGCCCGCACGATTCACTGCGGATGTTTCTCGCCCAGTACAGAAACTAACGAAACGTCTGTATCATCGATTGGCGCAGGAGCGCGAATAGGCCACCCGCGCGCTCGGGCCAAGCCCGGCGGCCGCGCCTTCATCGAGACATCTGGCGATCCGATCGCTGAAAGAAGTATGCGGCGTGCGTTGAACGCTGGGGCGTGACGGCACGTCCATCTGCGGCACCACCGGAACTTCGATTCGAGGCGATGGCGGCGGTGGAGGTAGCGGCGGATTGAACTGTGACCAGCCCGGCGGAATCATCTGCTGGGCTGAGGCCGCGCCGGCGACGAGCACCCACATGACCGAGCAGAACACAATCGATAAGCGTCTCATCAGGCGCATGTCGTGATCGCCCGAAGGGATCGCAAGACACTTATTCTTCAGGTGCGTTTTCGATCGGATCGAACCGATCGGCTTCGAGGCCCAAGAGGTTCCACGATTGCAGCATGTGCGGGGGCAGCGGCGCGGTCGCATCGATCACCCCGCCGCGCGGATGCGGAATCACGATCCGGCGCGCCAGGAGATGCAGCCGTTTCTGCAGGCCGCCCGGCAGCTGCCAGTTTTCCTTGTTGAAATATTTGGGATCGCCCACGATGGCGTGATCGATATGCGCCATGTGCGCGCGCAATTGATGGGTCCGCCCGGTGACCGGCTTCAACGACACCCATGCGAGCTTCTGCGCCGAGGTCTCCACCACGGCATAATACGTCACGGCGTGGCTGGCGCCCTCGTCGCCATGCGCCGCGATCCGCATGATGGTGTCCTCCTCGCTCTCTTCCTTGGCGAGATAGGTCGAAATGCGGCCCTGCTTCGGCTTCGGCACGCCCGCGACCAGCGCCCAGTAAATCTTGCGCGCCGAGCGATGGCGGAACGACCCGGTCAGCGCGGTCGCGGCGAAGCGCGTTTTGGCGATCAGCAGGCAGCCCGCCGTCTCCTTGTCGAGCCGGTGCACCAGCCGCGGCTTTTGCCCCTTGGCATCGCGCATCACTTCCAGCATTTGATCGACGTGCCGCGTGGTGCCGGAACCGCCCTGCACCGCAAGGCCGGCGGGCTTGTTCAGCACCATGACGTCGGCGTCCTCATACAGGATCATGTCCTTGAGGGCCTGAAGCGTCTTCGTCGCCGCTTCCGATAGCTCTCCCGCGACCTTGGGCGCATCCAGTTTCAGCGGCGGGATGCGGATGCTCTGCCCCTCCTCGATCCGGTCCTTGCTGTCGGCGCGCTTGCCGTTCACCCGCAGCTCGCCTTTGCGGACGATGCGCTGGATGTGGGAGAACGACAGGCCGGGAAAGCGCGCCTCCAGAAAGCGGTCGACGCGCATGTTGTTCTCGTCCGCGGTCACGACAACGTTCTGAACTTTTGTCGGCAGTGGCGGCGGCACGGCAACGATCTTTTCGGGCTCGGCGATGAAAGGCGCCGGCTTCGGAGCGCGGGGTGCAGAAAACCGCGCGGGCGGCTTGCCGCCGGGACGATGCGCCTGCGGGCGCTCGGCCTGCGAGCCGCGATAAGGACGCGCGCCCTTGGGGCGGTCGCCTGTCGTGCGTTTCGCGAGGGGTCTCTTGACGCGACGGCTCATGGTTGTTGCGGCTCCAAACTAAACCGTTGGGTAACGCAAAAGCAGCGGATCGTCACGGCGAAATCACCAGATTCGACCCCGAGGCGGTTATTTCGGGCGAAAGCGGGTTGGAGGTGGCTATTGGACTTACGCCTCGTCAACCGCGCTCCCTGCGCAGCTTCGCCCAGTAATCCAGCCGCTTGCGGATCTCGCGCTCGAAGCCGCGATCGGGCGGGTCGTAGAAGGTCTGCCGGCCCAGCGCTTCCGGGAAATAGTCTTGCCCGGAAAACGCATCCGCGGTGTCGTGATCGTATTCGTAGCCGCTGCCATAGCCTTCGGACTTCATCAATTTGGTCGGCGAGTTCAGGATGTGCTTGGGCGGCAGCAGCGAACCGCCCTCTTTTGCGGCACGCATCGCCGCGCCGAATGCCTTATAGGCGGCGTTCGATTTCGGCGCGGTGGCGAGATAGATCACCGCCTGCGCGATCGCGAGTTCGCCTTCGGGATGGCCGAGGAAATCATAGGCATCCTTGGCGGCGTTGCAGATCACCAGCGCCTGCGGATCGGCCAGGCCGATATCCTCGACCGCCATGCGGACGACGCGCCGTGCCAGAAACAGCGGGTCTTCGCCGGCGTCCATCATGCGCGCGAGATAATACAAGGCGGCGTCGGGATCGGAGCCACGCACCGACTTATGCAGCGCCGAGATCAGGTTGTAGTGTCCGTCCGCCGACTTGTCGTAGATCGGCGCACGGCGCTGCAGAATGTCCTGCAATTGCTCGGCATTGAAGGTCTCGCCTTCGCGCGCGGCGCGCCAGACTTCTTCGGCGAGCGTCAGCGCGGCGCGGCCGTCGCCGTCGGCCATGCGCACCAGCACCGCGCGCGCCTCCGCATCGAGCGGCAGCTTCTTGCCCTCGATCTTCTCGGCATGGACAAACAGCTTTTCGACCGCGGTCGGATCGAGCGAGTGAAACACCAGCACGCGCGCCCGCGACAGCAACGCGGCGTTGAGCTCGAACGAGGGATTTTCGGTGGTCGCGCCGACCAGCACCACGGTGCCGTCTTCCATCACAGGCAAAAACGAATCCTGCTGCGCCCGGTTGAACCGATGCACCTCATCGACGAACAGCAGCGTTCCCTTGCCGGTCTCGCGCCGCGCGCGGGCTGCGTCGAACGCCTTCTTCAGATCGGCGACGCCGGAAAACACCGCCGAGAGCTGTTCGAAATGCAGTTCGGTCGCATCCGCCAATAACCGCGCCACCGTGGTCTTGCCGGTGCCCGGCGGTCCCCAGAAGATCAGCGAACCCAGCGTGCGCGTCGCCAGCATGCGCGTCAGCGCGCCGTCCGGCCCCAGGATGTGATCCTGTCCGACAACATCCGACAGCGAACGCGGGCGCAATTTATCCGGAAGCGGATGCGGCGCGTCCTGTTCCATCCCCGCGGCTGCGAACAGGGTGGTGGCTTCGCGTGGTCGTTTCGGGCTCATCCGCCGAGCGTAACGTTGATCTGCTGGCCGCCGCGCACCATCGTGATGCGCCAGACCCGGGAGGACTCGCGCGTCGCCTTTTCCAGATCGCTGGTCTTGGCGATCTTCTGGCTGTTGACGGCCAGAATGATGTCGCCCTTCTGGAATCCAACGTTGGCGGCCGTTCCGTCGTCGGCCAGATCGGTCACCACGACACCTTCGGTGTCCGCGTCCAGGTGCAGTTCATCCGCCACCGCCGGCGAGATGTTCGCGACCTTTGCGCCCTGGAACGGCGAGCGCGACGTCAACACGATCTCGTTGCGGCCGGTATCGGGCGCGGTTTCAAGCGGCACGGCCAGCTTCAACGGCTTCCCGCCGCGTTGCACATCGATCTGCGATGTTCCGCCGAGCGGGCGCGTCGCAAAGCGGTAATCGAACGCATTGGGATCGTCAACCACCTGGCCATCGATCGCGACGATCAGGTCGGACAGCTTCAGCCCGGCGCGGGCCGCCGGACTGTTCGGGACAACACTGGAGACCAGTGCTCCGGACGGAAGCCGAAGCCCCAGTGTCTCGGCGATCTCAGGCGTCACCGCCTGCAACCGCGCGCCGAGCCACGGCCGCTTGACGGCCTTGCCGCCGCTCTTCGCCGAAGCGACGACGACACGCACCATGTTGGCCGGAATGGCGAAGCCGATGCCTTGCGACCCGCCGGAACGCGAGAAGATCGCGGTATTGATGCCGGCGAGCTTGCCGGTCATGTCGACCAGCGCGCCGCCGGAATTGCCGGGATTGATCGCGGCATCGGTCTGAATGAAGAACTGGTAGTCGGTGATGCCGACCTGCGTGCGCGCCAGCGCGGAAATGATTCCGTGCGTGACGGTCTGCCCGACGCCAAAGGGATTGCCGATCGCCAGCACGTCTTCACCCACCATCAGCTCATCGGAATTGGCTACATCGAGCGTCGGGAATTTCTCGTGGCTGTCCTTGAGGCGCAGCACCGCGAGATCGGTGCGGCTATCCTTGAGCACGATCTCGGCCTCGAATTCGCGCTTGTCCGACAGCGATACCTTGACCTGGTCGGCGCCTTCGATGACGTGGTTGT
>JAQGKC010000126.1 GCA_028290305.1 Bradyrhizobium sp. | reverse complement strand
CCGTGACGCTCCCAGCTCTGCGGCTTGATCAGCACCACCCAGGCCGCCTGCACGAACAGAACCCGTAGGTAGCGGTTGCCGCGTTTCGATATCTTGCCGAGGGTGGTGCGGTCGCCGGTCGAGATTTGCCCGGGAACCAGGCCCAGCCAGGCGGCGAAGTCGCGGCCCTTGGAGAACACATCGCCGGCGCCGATCGCCGCTACGACCGCGCTGGAGATGATGGGCCCGATACTGGGTACGCTGATCAGCCGCTCGCAACCTGCGTCCCGGCGCGCAATGGCTTGGCGCCCGGATCATGTGGGCCGACGGGATGCGCGAGGCCGAGCTCGCGAGAGTCGACTACGATGTCAGGCGGCAATCCGAATACATCGAGAGGCCTTTGCCGACGTCGCAGGCTGCACCCATCTCTTCGGTCCGCCTGCCGAAATTGCGAGGGCAATCTGCCAACGCTTGCGGGCGGAGCTTGGCCTTCCGATCTCAGTCGGTGTAGCGCGCACCAAGCATCTGGCAAAAATTGCTTCGCAAGTGGCCAAGCCCGATGGGCTCGTGGTTGTCGATCCCGACACTGAGCTGAAATTCCTTCACCAGCTGCCGGTCGAACTGATGTGGGGAGTAGGTCCGGCCACAGGGGCACGGCTGGCCGAGATCGGCGTGCTCACTATCGGGCAGCTGGCAAAGACACCAGGATGGTCGCTCAAGCGGTTGCTCGGTCCCGCGGCAGGAGAAAAACTCACTGCGCTGGCGTGGAATCGTGATCCACGAGAAATCAAGACTCGCCGCCAGGCTCGATCGGCAGGAGCGCAGTCGGCGCTTGGCAGCAAACCTGCCGAAGAGCGAATTTTTCGACCCACCCTTCTTCACCTTGCAGACCGAATCGGCAGCCGGCTCCGGGCCAAATCCAGGCTTGGGCGAACCGTGACGGTCTGCGTTCGCTTCGCCAACCTGAACTCAGTCACCCGCTCGGTAACGCTCGATGCACCAATCTCCGCGACCGTGATCCTTGCCGAGCTCGCCGAGGAGCTGGTGCGCGCATCCGGCGACGCGAGTGTGCCTCGATCGTGGAGCAGCCTTCCAATCTGAATACGAGGGTTCGATTCCCTTCACCCGCTTTCCAAATCAGAACGCGTGCCGGCGTGGTCTTTAGCCGCTTGACTTCGCGAACATTTTGTTCGCCTCTCGGCCTTCCATCAAATCCTCCGCTTCCCCGCGCAAGGCGCTGCTGATGCCGACATTTGCTAGTCGTTTAAGCGTTCCCTCCTTGATAAAATCCATTAACCGCCGGTGTGGACGCAGCTTGCTAAGTTCGCGATAAAGCTCGATGAATCTACCAACATCCTGGCAGAGGATATCGGATCCCGTGATCGTGGTTTCGAGATGCCGTGCGATGTTGCGAGCAACAAGGACCTTGCGGGCCCTTACGTCGGTGACCGGATTTTCAGGGATCGTGCCGTAGTAATGCAGTCGCTCCCGAAAGTCGGTTCTGCGCCATTTCCTGTCTCTAATCATTCGCTCGATGTTTGCTACGAACGCGCCGGCTTCGCCATGCAGCGCCCTGATGTATGAAAGAGGCTCAGCAATGAACACGAAGCGGGGTTCGAAACCATCCATTTGTTTTTCCAGTCGTGCTGTCAGCTTCCGTAGCTCCGCCAATCCCTCGAGCTCCCCCCAGGCATCGGTCAGGGTGCCGGCCGCCAACATTAAGACGTGCTGACGCCCGCGCAGGTAGGTGCACTCCTCGATCGCATGGCAGAATAGATGAACCAGCCGTTCGCGATGGTCCGGGACGAGATTGAAGGCTTCCTTGAATTCTTGTGACCACGTGAAAGTGTGATCTTTCTGCTTCAGAAGATCGACGACACCGTGCGTATCTTTTATTTCGCTCAAGCGTTCGCAAAGCGGCGGATCGGGCGCGGTCTGTCCTTCGATGAGAAGTGCAGCATTTATCAATCGCCGTTGAAACGCCTCCAGCGGGCCAACGAAGGCATCCTGCGGAATACAGTTGAATAGGCCATTGGTCTGCTGGTTGACGGCCTGCACGAGCGACGGCATCAAGTCGTCCTGGAATCTCCGCGAGCCATTCTTTCGTTGGCTGAACTTGGTTTTCGCTATTTGACGGCAAACCGGGGGGACTTCATTAGTTTTGGTTCCGAACACAGTCCAGGCAATATCCTCCTCCTTGAGGCGATAGCCCGCCGCCGCTGCAGCCCGGCTAATCAACTTGTACCTTTGAACGAAATCCAGACGGTCCATACCGGATTCGATGCGGTCATAGTGGCCCAAACTCTGTGTTAACAGGTAGAACGTGCACCATCTCGGGACAAGAGGTAGAGGTGCTCAGCGTTCGACCCGACCACGGGACACGGATGAGACACTCAGCAATTAATCTGTGCGGGTGAAATAAACTCGCTTCTTTGAGGACAGGGAAATGGCAGAAAACAGGTCGCCGTCGCGGGTGAATGATTCCGCTCGGCCAGAAGCTGACCTTAGCCAGGTACTGCGGCATGGGCCCGCTATGAGCATCGCCTACGGAAAGGCTCTTGGAAGCATGATATTGCTCGCGGCCATCATGAAGGCGAACCGTGGTCCTATGGGGATGGCTGCCAGCATCGCTTTGACCTGCACTGTCGCCTATCGGCTGCTATCTAAATGAAATCCTTTCATTTGGGTATGGTGTGCAGGCGGCCTTACCAGAACTCAGGCTGCCTCGGCGACCCTGTCACCGGAGCGGCCTTCCTTGAGCGTATTGGCCCACCAGACGAGCTCGTCCAGCATCGGCTTGGCGTAGTCGTCGAGGTAGGGATAGTCCGCCATGGACTTGCCCTCGCGCATCATGCCCAACATCTCGATCATACCGACATGAATGGTGCGCGGGAGCGAGGCTACTTGCGCCGTGGCGAGGATATTCCGCAAATGCTCGACGGCGCGGGCTGCGCCGCCGCCGCCATAGCCCAGGAAGGTCGCCGGCTTGCGGTGGATCTCGGACCAAAGATAGTCGAGGGCATTCTTCAGCACGGCCGGAATGCTGTGGTTGTATTCCGCGGTGACGAAGATGTAGCCGTCAAGGCTGGCGATCTTCTGGCCCCAGCGCAGTGCGACTTCGTTCTGCGGCGGCGCAACGTGCAGTGGCACCTTTTCCTGGAAGAACGGCATGGGATAATCGCGCAGATCGACAATCTCGAAATCGGCGTCATTGCGCTCCTTGGCGATATTGAACAGCCAGTTCGTCGGGATATCGGCGAACCGCCCGGGACGGGTCGTGCTGATGATGATTCCGATCTTGGGTCGCCTTTGCATCGCTGCTTTCCCATACACTTAGGATTGGTAAGCAGCGATATGTTCGTAACTTTGACGGGCGCAAGACGGCACTTTTTCCGCAGTGACTTACCCGCCAGTACGTGAGGCTGCGGCTTTAATCACCGACGTCGGCGCTATCCTGGGGGGCTTGCTCCCGGAATCGCTCGCGCGCCTCTTCGATGTCGTTCTGGTTCTCCATCACCCAGTTACCGATCGGGGCCAGCGCAAGCTTGAGCGAGCGCCCGCGGTCGGAGAGCTCGTATTCCACCCGCGGCGGAATCGTGGGGTAGAC
>JAQGKC010000156.1 GCA_028290305.1 Bradyrhizobium sp. | reverse complement strand
ACCAGCGAGCTTTCGACTTCGGCGGTGCCCATGCGGTGGCCGGAGACGTTGATGACGTCATCGACCCGGCCGGTGATCCAGTAATAGCCATCGGCATCGCGGCGGCACCCGTCGCCGGTGAAGTATTTGCCCTTGTAGGTGGAAAAATAAGTCTGCTCGAAGCGGGCGTGATCGCCATACACGGTGCGCATCTGCCCGGGCCAGGATTTGGCGATGCAGAGATTGCCTGCAGCTTCGCCTTGCAGCACCTTGCCGTCGGCATCCACGATTTCGGGCACCACGCCGAAGAACGGCTGCGTCGCCGAACCCGGCTTGAGTTTTGTGGCGCCCGGCAGCGGCGTGATCAGAATGCCGCCGGTCTCGGTCTGCCACCAGGTGTCCACGATCGGGCAGCGCTCGTCGCCGACCACGCGATGATACCATTCCCAGGCTTCCGGATTGATCGGCTCGCCGACGCTGCCGAGCAACCGCAGCGATTTCCGCGATGTCTTTTTTACCGGCTCGTCGCCGCTCTGCATCAGCGCGCGGATCGCGGTCGGCGCGGTGTAGAAGATGTTGACCTTGTGCTTGTCGATGATGTTCCAGAACCGCGAATTATCAGGGTAATTCGGCACGCCTTCGAACATCAGCGTGGTCGCGCCGTTGGCCAGCGGCCCATAGAGAATGTAGCTGTGGCCGGTGACCCAGCCGACGTCGGCGGTGCACCAGTAGATATCGCCGTCGTGATAGTCGAACACGTATTGGTGGGTCATCGACGCGAATACCAGATAGCCGGCACTGGTGTGCAGCACCCCCTTCGGCTGGCCGGTCGAGCCTGAGGTGTAGAGGATGAACAGCGGATCCTCCGCGTGCATATGTTCAACCGGACATTCCGTCGTCACCATCTTGGCGGCTTCATGGTACCAGAAATCGCGCACCGGATTCATGTCGACGGCAGCGCCGGTGCGCTTGACGACGACGACCCAGTCTACGCCGCCGCTCTTGGCAATCGCGGCATCGACATTGGCCTTGAGCGGCACTTTCCTGCCGCCGCGCAGGCCTTCGTCGGCAGTGATGACCACCTTGGATTGGCAGTCGGTGATGCGCTGGGCCAGACTGTCAGGCGAAAAGCCGGCGAATACCACGGAATGGATGGCGCCGATCCGCGCGCAAGCGAGCATTGCGTAGGCGGCTTCCGGAATCATCGGAAGATAGATGGTGACACGGTCGCCCTTCTTGACGTTACGGGTGCGCAGGATGTTGGCGAATTTGCAGACCTCGTCGTGCAACTGACGATAGGTGATGTGCTTCGACTGCGAAGGGTCATCGCCTTCCCAAATGATCGCGGTCTGGTTGCCGCGCTTGTCGAGATGCCGGTCGATGCAGTTCCAGGCGACATTGAGGACGCCGTCCTCGAACCATTTGATCGAAATGTTACCCGGCGCGAACGAGCTGTTCTCGACCTTGGTGAAGGGCTTGATCCAGCCGATGCGCTTGCCCTGTTCGGCCCAAAATCCTTTGGGGTCACTGACCGAGCGCGCATACATCTCCTGATATTTAGCCTGATCGATAAAGGCGCGTTTGGCCCATTCGGCCGGTACGTCGTAAATCTTCTCGGACATTTTACCCTCCACCATGCGGCCAGTGAACGCGGACGAGCCGTCTTCATTGTT
This sequence comes from Bradyrhizobium sp., assembly GCA_028290305.1. The sequence continues at coordinate 12,976 of JAQGKC010000156.1, read as the reverse complement.
GCCGTGATTATGCGTCGCCGGGCCGTACCGCGACAAGGCGGAAACCTCTCCGACCTTGGTCGGTTAGGTGTTCCCGCTGCCGGCCAGCCCGGCCGGCAGGGCCAATTTGCGATCACGATCGCGTTTTCTCCGAATGAAAAATCAAAGTTAGCGAGCGATGGCAGCGTTGCGACGGTATCTGGAAACCGCGCTCCCGCCATAAGGGACTCGCAATGCCGCGCCTAACCCCCTAAATGGCCTCCCCGAGGGTCAGGCGGCCCGCCGGAACAAAGACCAATAATTGGCATTACCGAAACAGCAGTCGGAGCAAGGCGTCTAAGGTCATGATGGATCAGCAGAATTTCGAGGCTACGCGGCCCGTTTCCGCCGATCCCGTGATTTCAGTACCGCCGGGACACCGAACCTCAGTCGAATCCCTTGCCAAGGAACTGGGCCTGAAGCTCGGCGATCAGAACGAATTGACCATCCGCCGCATCAAGCGCGGCAAGAGCTATTCATTCGTTCGCGCCAATGGAACGCCGGTCCGCCACATCGGAACCATCAAGCGCCTGAACTCGATGGCGGTGCCCCCGGCCTATGCGGAAGTCCGTTATTCACCGGATCCGACCTCGCATCTGCAGGCGGTCGGCCGCGACGCCGCGGGCCGGCTGCAGTACCGCTATCATTCGGATTGGGAAAAGGTCCGCGAACAGCGCAAAGCCCACCGGTTGGCGCGGCTGGTCGCGGCGCTGCCGAAGATCCGCCGCAACGTCTCGATGCATCTGTCGGGCGACGCCCCGACCCGCGAATTCGCGCTCTCGGCGGTGATCGAACTGATCGCCCGCACCGCGATCCGCCCGGGCAATGAATCCTACGCCCGTCTCAACGGCACCCGCGGCGCCACCACGCTGTTGAAGTCCAATGTCGTGCTGGAAGACGATTGCGTGGTGCTGACCTTCAAGGCCAAGGGCGGCAAGGCCGTGCGCAAGGAATGCGACGCCGCCAAGCTGGTGCGCGCGATCGGCATCCTGCGCGGCGTGCCGGGCAAGCGGATGTTCCAGTACCGCGACAATTCTGGCAACGTCCGCGGCGTGTCTACCACATCGGTCAACGCATTCCTGCGCGAGATCGCCGGCATCAAGATTTCGCTGAAGGATTTTCGCACCCTGATGGCATCCGCCGTGGTGCTGGAATCGCTGTCGCGGATTTCACCGGCCGCCAGTGCCCGCGGCCGGCGCAAGCAGGTATTGGAAGCCGTGCGCGCGGCGGCGGATGAGCTATCGAACACGCCGGCGATCTGCCGCAAGAGCTATGTCCACGATACCATCGTGACGGCTTTCGAAGACGGCATCCTCGAACGCTTTGCGGCGACCATGAAGGGCTATCGCTCGCAGTCGAAACGCGAGCAGCTGCTGGCACAAGTCGTGGCGACGGCTGCGGCGTAAACAAGCTTCATTCGTCATTGCGAGGAGCACTTGCGACGAAGCAATCCAGACCTCGTTTGTGCAAGCTGGATTGCTTCGCTTCGCTCGCAATGACGACTAAACGCTGCCCATCTTGCAGACGATCTTCCATTCTTCCGATGTCACAGGCTGCACCGATAGCCGCGAATATTTCACCAGCGCCATGTCGACGAGGCGTTTGTCGGCCTTGATCGCCGCCATCGTTACCGGCGTCTTCAATGGCTTTTCAGCCTTGATATCGACGCAGACGAACTTGCCGGTCTTGTCGCTCGGGTCGGGATAGGCTTCCTTGATGATCTCGGCGATGCCGACGATCTCCTTGCCCTCGTTGGAGTGATAGAAGAAGGCGTGGTCGCCTTTCTTCATCTTTACGAGGTTTTGTCTCGCTGTGAAATTGCGCACGCCGGTCCAGGCTTCGCCCTTGGCGCCTTTCGCGACCTGCTGATCCCACGACCAGCTCGAAGGTTCCGATTTCACCAGCCAGTACGCCATTGTCATCCCTCCGCCTTGAATGGGCGCGTCAGCAGACTTTCGATCGCCGCGTCGATCGTTGTTGTGCCGCTCAGTATCGCCGCAACCGCATTTGATACCGGCATATCGACATTTTGCGAAGCTGCCAGTTCGATCAGCACGGGCGCGGTGAATTCGCCTTCGGCGAGTTTTTCCTGCCGCGGCGGCTCACCACGCCCCAATGCAATGCCGAGCGAAAAATTACGCGATTGCAGGCTGGAGCAAGTCAGGATCAGATCGCCCAGACCCGAAAGTCCCACCAGGGTTTCGGTTCGCGCGCCGCAGGCCAGCCCGAGCCGTACCAGTTCGTTGAAGCCGCGCGTGGTCAGCGCGGCCTGCGCCGACGCGCCAAGCTTCCTGCCGACGGCTATACCGGCCGCGATCGCGAGCACGTTTTTCGCAGCGCCGCCGATCTCGACTCCGCGTATGTCTGTGGTGTGATAGGGCCGGAAGGTCGAAGATCCCAGCGCCTGCACCAGCGCGCTTGCGAGTTGCTCATCCTTCGCCGCCAGTGTCACCGCGGTGGGAAGTCCGCGCGCCACGTCCTCGGCAAAACTCGGTCCCGACAGGATCGCCGGTGTCGCATCGGGCGCGGTTTCGGCGATCACCTCGGTCATGAACTTGTGCGTCCCGCGTTCGATGCCCTTGGCGCAGGCGATGACCGGCGTTGCCGCGACAAGATGAGGCGCAAGCGCGGTGACGGCCGCGCGCAGATTCTGCGCGGGCGTTGCGATCAGGATAATGTCCGCGCGCGCGGCGAGGGCGATATCGTCGGTTACGTTGACGCTCGCGTCCAACCGCGTGCCGGACAATTTCGGATTGGTGCGCGTTGCGGCGATGTGTGCCGCGCTCTCCGGACTGCGCGCGTAGAGAATGACCTCGCGTCCGGCCCGCGCGGCAACGCCGGCCAGCGCCGTTCCCCAGGCGCCGGCGCCGATCGCTGCGACTGATTTGAAAGACGGCATCGGATGGCGCTCCGGCTAAAAACCTGCGCGGGTGTTGGCGAACCCCGCCGGCACGGTGGCATTTTCGTCGAGCAGCCAGCGCGCGCGGGGCGGGGCGTCCATCGTATCCAGCATGCCGAGCGCCAACCGCTCGGCCCCGGCCCAGGCGATCATTGCGCCGTTATCGGTGCATAAAGCGGGCGGCGGGATGATCAGTGTGGTCTGCGCTTTCGCAGCGACATCCTGCAACGCGCCGCGGATCGCGTGATTCGCGGCGACGCCGCCGGCGGCGACCAGCGCGCGGGGCGGGCCGAACTGTTCGTGAAAGAGTCTTAAGCCGACGTTTAGTCGATCCGCCGTCGATTCCAGCACCGCGGCCTGAAAACCCGCGCAGAGATCGCTGATGTCCTGCGGCTCCAATTGACCGAGCCGGCTGGCTTCGTTGCGCACGGCGGTCTTCAATCCCGACAGCGAGAAATTAGCATCGGCGCGCCCAAGCATCGGCCGCGGAAATGCAAACCGTTTTGCGTCGCCGCCGTTGGCGGCGCGCTCGACTTCCGGCCCACCCGGATAGGGCAGCCCCAGCATCTTCGCGACCTTGTCGAAGGCTTCGCCCATGGCGTCATCGACGGTGGTGCCGAGACGCACATATTTTCCAACCCCGACGACGGCAACGATCTGGGTGTGGCCGCCGGAAGCGAGAAACAGGCAATAGGGAAACGCCAGCGCGCAGGTCAGCCGCGGCGTCAGCGCGTGGGCCTCGAGATGATTCACCGCGATCAACGGCGTGTCATGCACCATCGCGATCGCCTTGGCGGTGGTGAGACCGACGATAACGCCGCCGATCAGGCCCGGGCCCGCGGCAGCGGCGACGGCCGAAAGCTGCGCAAAGCCAACGTCCGCTTCTTTCATCGCACTGGCGACGATACCGTCGAGCAGATCGACATGGGCCCGCGCGGCGATCTCCGGCACCACGCCGCCGAACGGGATGTGCTCCTCGGTCTGCGAGCGGACGATATTGGACAAAATGCGTCCCGACCCGTCGCTCTGGCGCTCGACCACGGCGGCGGCGGTTTCATCGCAGGTGGTCTCGATGCCAAGAACGAGAGTCGGTACCAGCATTCGCGTATCGTTATCCAATTTGAGCCCTTGCGCTATCTGTCAAAGCGGCGTTTCGGTATCCGCCTGGAGCGTTTTCGAGCGAAGCATGTCCCGGACCTGATCCGGGGTGGACACCGGTTTGCGCTAGGAAAAACACGTCAAAATAAGAATTAGAGCCTTGTTCCAATTCAATCAGAATGAGGCTCTAGCATTGCGAGGTCTCGAAGTGCAATCGTCCGCTGCCGCAGCAGTTCGGGGTTCGAGGGTTTGACGCATGGCTGTTCTCGTCACACGCCCGCATCCTGACGATGAGGCCACGGCCGCGGGCTTGCGCGCCCGGGGTTTCGAGGTTCTGCTGGCGCCGATGCTGCGGCTTGAACCGATCGCATTCCACGACGACATGGACGCGCGCTATGGCGCCGTGATCGTCACCAGCGCCAACGCGCTGCGCAGCATCGAGCCTCATCTCACGGAGAGCCGCTTGCTGAAGCTGCCGTTGTTCGCGGTGGGAGAGCATACCGCCGCCGCCGCCCGCGATGCCGGATTCAGCAAGGTGATCGCGGCGAAGGGCGATGCCACGGCATTGCGCGATTGCGTGCTCGCCAGCGCGAAGGCAAAGGAATTGAAGAAAGCCAGTCCGCTGCTTTATCTGGCCGGCGCCAATCTGGCGCGCGATCTTGCCGGCGAACTCGGCGAACGCGGTTTTACCGTTGTCACCCACACGACTTACCGGATGATACCGGTGTCCAGCCTGCCGCCCGAAACATGTGACGGCTTCGCCGCCAACCGGGTCGAAGCAGTGCTGCACTATTCACGCCGCAGCGCGCGCGCATTCCTGGAAGCCGCGCGGACGGCCGGCGTCGAAATATCCGCACTGTCGATTCCGCAATGCTGCATCTCTGACGCCGTGGCCTCCATTGTCCGCGACGCCGGGGCCACGCAGGTCGTGGTGGCGCGGTCGCCGGATGAAAATGCCTTGTTCGAGACGCTGGATCGTGCTTTGCGCCCCTGATCGCGCTATTAGGACGTGATCTCGTTAAGAGTTGCCGTATCCAGTAAGGTCCGGCCCTGGCAAACAAGGAACCGTCGCGATGGTCGATGACAGTCCCGAAGACACCCCACCGGAGCCGGATTCGGGCCGCGCCAAGCGTGCCCCACCCACCATCGACCTCGAAGCCACGGAAGTATCCAGCGAAACCCAGAATGCCGGCGCGGGTGCGCCCCCGCCCAAGCGGTCGTTCCCATGGCCCTCGGCGGCGGCAATTGCCGCTGCGATCATTGCAGCGATTACCGGCGCCTGTGCCGCCGCGCTGGTGATTGCTGCGGCCTGGTTCTCGGAATGGCCGTTGGCTCCCTCAACCGCGCCTGCCGCGCCTCAACTCAATGCCGAGGCAATCGATGGTCTCGCCGCTCGCCTGGCCAGCGTCGAGTCCAAAGCCAACAGGCCGTCGGCCTCCGCGCCCGATCCGGCCGCGGCCGCGCGCATCGAGGCGCTGGAGAAATCCCTGGCATCGCTGCACAGTGAACTCGCCACCGCGCGTGCGCAGTCGAAGAACCTGGAGGCCGCGGTCAATGACTTCAAGTCAACGCCGCGCGAAGCGGCTGCGCCGCCGGATCCATCCGGGATCAACGAACGCCTCAGCCAGATCGAGCGCGCCACGCGCGCGCAAGATTCCGAGATCGCGCAGCAAAGCGCAAAACCGGCGGATGATCTGCCGCTGCGCCGCGTCGTGGTGGCGTCCCTGCTCGACGTTTCGGTTCGGCAGGGCGATCCCTTTGAAGCCGCATTGGCGGCGGCAAAATCGCTCAGCGCCGATCCGGATGCATTGAAGCCGCTCGATGGCTTTGCGGCCACGGGCGTGCCGAGCGCGGCCAGCCTTAGCCGCGAGCTGCTCACACTCGTCCCAAAATTGTCGCCGCCGGCGCAGGAGAATGTCGCTACCGGCGCGGGCATTGTCGATCGCCTGCAGGCCGGCGCGGCGCGGCTGGTACGCATCGAGCGCACCGACGCCGTCGGCAACGATCGCAGCGCGGTGGTCGCACGGATTACGGCGGCGGCGCTGCGCAACGATTCCAACGAGGCACGGCGCGAATTGAATATTCTTGCGGCCACCGATCGCGCTGCCGCGCAGGCATGGATCGACAAATCGGTCGCGCGCGACGCAGCGCTCGCCGCATCCCGTCAATTTGCGGCTGACGCCATGACGGCGATCGCCAAACCCAGGCAATAGGATTTCGATGTTCCGGATCATTCTGTTTCTGGTGTTGATTGCGCTCGCGGCCGCGGGCGCGGCGTGGGTGGCCGATCAGACCGGCGACGTCGTGTTGTCGTCGGGCGGCTACCGTATCGCGACGACGTTGCCGGTGTTCGCGCTGGCGCTCGGCGTTACCGTCATCGCGGCGATGCTGTTGTGGGCGGTCGTGCGCGCGCTCTGGCGCACGCCCGAACGGATCAGGCGCGGCCGGCGCGAACGGCGTCATGCGCGGGGCCGTCATGCCATCACGCAAGGTTTGCTCGCGATCGGCCACGGCGATTCCACCGCGGCCCGCGCCCATGCCGAGGTCGCGCGCCGCCATGCCGCGCAGGATCCGCTGGCGCTGTTGCTGCACGCACAATCGGCGCAGCTCGACGGCGACCGCGCCGGGGCACAGCGCGCCTTCCGCGCCATGGCGGAGCGCGAGGACACGCGGCTGTTGGGGCTGCGTGGATTGTTCATCGAAGCGCAGCGCGCCGACGATCCGGTTGCCGCGGTCATGATCGCGGAAGAGGCGTTGAAGCTGGCGCCGGCGTCGACCTGGGCGTCGCATGCGGTGCTGGGATTTCGCTGCGCCAAGGGCGATTGGAGCGGAGCGCTGGCGATCCTCGACAATAATCTCGCCTCGGGACTGATCGACAAGGTAGCGTATCGGCGCCAGCGCGGCGTACTGCTGACGGCGCGCGCGCTGGAACTGGAGACTATCGACCGCGATCTGTCGCGCGAGAGCGTGATGGAAGCGATAAAACTCGCGCCGACTTTGGTGCCGGCCGCGGTGCTCGCGAGCAAATATCAGAGCGAAGCGCATCAGGTGCGGCGTTCGATGCGGATCGTGGAGACGGCGTGGCTGGCGCAGCCGCATCCTGATCTGGCCGATGCCTACGCGCATGTGAAGCTCGGGGATTCCGCGCGGCAGCGGCTGGTGCGGATCGAGACGCTCGCTGCGAAAGCGCCCGGCCATCCCGAAAGCGCGCTGGCGATCGCCCGCGCTGCGATCGACGCCACTGAATTTGCCCGCGCGCGCGAGGCCCTGGCGCCGTTCACGGCAGCGCCGACCCAGCGGGTCGCGATGTTGATGGCGGAAATCGAACGCACCGAACACGGCGACAGCGGCCGGGCGCGGGCCTGGACCTTGCGCGCGGTGCGCGCGCTGCACGATCCGGTCTGGACCGCGGATGGCTATGTGTCCGCTACCTGGCGGCCGGTGTCGCCGGTGTCGGGCCGGCTCGACGCCTTTCAATGGCAGGCGCCGCTCGCGGCATTGCCGTCCGACAAAAACGCCACGATCGAGTCCTCGCCCTTCGAGGAAGCGATGCTGGCGGCTCCCCCGCCGCGCCGCGTCGGTCCCCCGATCAAGCTGGAAAGTGAGCCGGCAAACGACGTCCCGATCGAACCGGCGCCATCAGCCGCGCAGGACAACTCACCGGTTTCGGCCCCGGCCGTCGAACCGGCCCCCGCCGCGCCGCCTGTGTCGTCACCGCCACCAGCCGAAAACTCGCCCGCCACCGCGGCGCCATTGTTCCGCGCACGCCAGGATATCCGCAAGGACACCCCGCCCAGCATTCCCGCGGTGATTCCCATTATCCGCCCGCCGGACGATCCCGGGATCGATGACGAAGCCTTGCGCGATGAATTCGCGGAACAAATCGCTCCCGCATCAGGCCAGGCCGGCGGCTGGCGTGGTTTCCTGTCCCGCTGGGGCGGCTGATTCGCGAGCTCCGCGGGCGCGTTTTTCTTGCAAAATCGCACCGTGCCCGATATCAGGTGCGAGCGTTTTCGGCCCCTCCCGAAGGCGCCGCATGGTCCGCCGCAATAGCTCAGTTGGTAGAGCACGTCATTCGTAATGACGGGGTCACAGGTTCGAGTCCTGTTTGCGGCACCAGCCTTTTACGAACCCGCCAATCGCTACTGCGAAACCGTCTGCACCACGCTGCTGACCGGGCGCGCGCTGGAGACCGGCACTTTCGCATCCTTCAGCACGAGCTCGTCGTATTCGGCGAGCGTCTGCATCGGCGCCTTGGCTTTGATCTGGACGACCTTGTAGCCGCCGGCTTTCAGGCGGCGAAGCAGTTCGGGCAAGGCTTCCGCGGTGTGCTTCTGGAAATCGTGCATCAGGATGATGCCTTTGCCGAGCTTGTCGACCTTGGTCATGACCGTCTGCACGACTTTGTCGGCGTTGCTGTTCTTCTTGTAGTCGAAGGAATCGAGATCGCAGGAGAAGATCGCGATGTTGCGGGTGCCGAGATAGGCCACTGACGCCGGGCCATGCTGCAGTTCCGGAAAGCGGAAGAACGGCGACGGCGCGGTGCCCAGCGCCAGCTTGACGGCGCTGAAGCCTTTTTCGATCTCGTCCTTGGCCTGCTGGTCCGTCATCTTCTTGCTGTTGAGGTTGGCGTGCGACCAGGTGTGGGCGCCGATGGTATGTCCAGCCGCGGCCACCTGCTTGAGGATTTCAGGATGGTAGGTCGCGTGCTTGCCGATCGGGAAAAACAAAGCCTTGGTGCACTGGTCCGCGAGCGCCTTGAGCACCGCCGGCGTGTTGCCCGGCCACGGACCGTCGTCGAAGGTCAGCACCACTTCCTTGTCGGCGAGAAAGTCGAGCTGCTTGAAATGCTCGAAGCCGAAACCCGGTCCGCCCGTGGTGTCGATTTCCACCACGCGGCTGACGCCGAGCGCATCCGGATTGGCGCAAGCGGCCTGGGGCTGCGGCGCAACCGGAGCCTTGTCCGGAATAGCCGCGGTCACGTCGACATCCGGGGCGGCCTTGGCGGACGCGGCCGCCGAAAGCTTGTCGGATGGCGCGGCGGCCACGGTTGAGGGCGCCGCCAGTGCAACGTGCGACGACGAAGAAGATGTCCAGAACCATACGGCGGCAATGACAGCAGCCGAAACGACACTCGCCAACATCAGGCCTACCGCATTTCGCATTGTCTGTGCTTCCTCAAAAATTCAAGTCTTACTCGGGACCAGGATGACTGCCTTCTCGTCGAAGGGATCGAGACGCCGGCCGATGGACGACTCGCCAATGTTCCGCGCCGCGCGTGCGTCTCGCGCCATGTCATTAATGAGAAATAGTCGTTAACGCCGTCCCAACGCGGGCCGGTTCGGCGCGGGTAATTTTGCCGCAGCGCCCGATCTCGTCGTGGCCGGGCATGACGAGCCGAACGCGCAATGACGACGGTTGAAACAGTTTGATCTCAGTTGGGTGATGGAGATCACAGTCTGCGCGATCGGTTGGGAGCAAGGTCGCGACAACAGAAACAGGCCCGCTTGGGCGGACCAACAGGAGCCGAACATGACCGCATTGCTGACCAGGACACTTCGCCAAGCCGGTTTGGTGCTGGCTTTCGCGCTCTCCGTCTCCGCGCTGTCGTCGACCTCAAGCTTTGCCTTCGGCGCCGAGGCGCAGCAAATGTGCACCGGCGACGCGTTTCGGCTGTGCAGTTCCGAAATACCCAACATTTCGCGCATCACGGCTTGTATGCTTAAGCAGCGCGCCAATCTGAGCGCCGGCTGCAGGACCGTGATGGACAGGGATTTGGCGCAGCAGTCCAGCAAGGTCGCGACAAAGTAATCCAGGCCTGGTTCCGCATTCCGAACGGCCCAACGCGGCACAAAATGCGTTGCGGCGCCGGTTTGAGCGCATTAGAACGCGCTCAGTTCATGACCGGTAGGCGTAACATCATGGCCAGATTTCTTTTCGCCCTTCCGTTGGTTCTGCTGGCTTCAGCGGCTTCGGCACAGCAGGGGCATGACGCCTGCGCGCGCGATGTCGCCCGCCATTGCCGCGCCGTGATGAATGACGGCGATAATGCGGTTCTGGCGTGCCTCAAGCAAAACCGCGCCCGGCTGAGCAAGGGCTGCGAGAAAGTTTTGACTGAGCACGGGCAGTAATTTTCACTCTCGTCATTCCGGGCTCGCGCTTCGCGCGCCCCGGAATGACGATCACGTACTCCCGCCCGCCGCCGTCGCCACCGGCAACACCTCGCTGGCGGCGCGGTCGGGCGTGTCTTCCTTCCAGCGCACCGATCCGAACGGCCGCTCCAGCATGCGGCGGACGCGCACCGGATCGGGGCCGAGATGAAAATCCATCGCGCGCTGATGCAGCGCGCGCTCGGATTGCGTCGAGCGGTTGCGCTGGCGTAAAAAGTCGAGCCAGGTCGGGCAATGATAGCGCTCGGTCCACAATTCGGGATCGGCGATGTCGCGTGCGATCGACCAGCCATAGGCGCCGTTGCGCTGGCGGCTGAGCTGCACTTCCTGCATCACGCTATGGAAGGCGCGGGCGTTGCCCTGAGCGACACGATATTCGATCTCGACCACCAGCGGCCCACTGCGCCCCGTCAGCGACAGCCGCACTTCGGGGTCGGCGAGCACCTCCGCGTCCTCGTCGCGCGCTCCGACCCGCGGCATGGGCAGCCACAATCCGAGTAGCGGCGAGGCGAACATCAGCGCGGCGGAAACCAGCAGCGCGGTTTCCACGCCGGCCGCGTCGGTCAGGCGTCCCCAGCCCCAGCTTCCGATCGCGATGCCGCCGGCAATGGAGGCCTGGAACGCCGCCAGCGAGCGGCCCGCGACCCAGCGCGGCGCGGAAAGCTGCACGCCGATATTGAACAGCGCCACCGCCAGCATCCATACCGCGCCCGCCACCACCAGCGCCGCCGCTGTCAGCACCGGCTCGCGGCTCACCGCGACCGCCGCGATGGCGCCGCCCATGCATAGCGCGCAGGCGCGCACCGCGGCCTCGCCGGTTAGCCGCTTGCGCACTTCGGCGATATTGAGCGCGCCGATGATGGCGCCCATGCCGAACGCGCCGAGCATGATGCCGTAGGTCTGCGCGCTGCCATGCAGCAGGTCGCGCGCGACCAGCGGCATCAGCGCCGATACCGAACCGCCGATCAAGCCCGTTACCAGCGTGCGCGCCAGTACGATGCGGATCGAGGGCGAGTTGGCGATATAGCGCACGCCCGACACGATGGCGCGGTTGAGACGCTCGCGGGGAAGCCGCGACGGCTCACTGGAACGGCGCCAGAGAAACAGCACAATGAGCAGCGGAATATAGAGCACAGCGTTGGCAGCGAAGGCCGCGACCGCGCCGGCGGTCGCAACGACGATGCCGCCGATGGCGGGGCCGAAACTTCGCGCAATATTGTAGCTGATGCCGTTCAGCGCCACCGCCGAGGGCAGCGTTTCCGCCGGCACCTGCTCACTGACGGAGGATTGCCAGGCCGGTCCGAACAGCGCCATGCCGCTGCCGACGATGAAGCAGAACATCAGCAGGATTTCCGGTGTGATCAGGCCAAGCCACGCCAGCACCGACAGCGCCGTCGCGCCGGAAAGCGCGATCGACAGCGAGACCAGCGCCACGATACGCCGGTCATACATGTCGGCGATGGCGCCGGCCGGCATCGAGATCAGCATGATCGGCAGCATCAGCGCGGTCTGGACGAGGGCGACCTTGTCGGCCGATGAGGTCATCTGCGTCATCGCCCAGGCGGCGCCGACGCCCTGGATCAGCAGGCCGAAATTGGACAAGAGGCTGGCCAGCCAGATGCGGCGGAACACCGCATGCCGCAGCGGGGCGGTGACGCCGTCGGCGGCGAACTTCTGAGGTTTCGGCTGGTCGTTCATAATTGGTCTCGAATGCGCCGGCGCGGCCCGGCCCTGATTCCCCGAGGTCCAAAGTGATGCCCGCGAAAGTCCTTCCCTGTCCAGTGCCCAGGCCGCTATTTGCAGTCACAAAAGGCAGCTAAACTGCTGACAGATAATGGGGAGATCGCCAAATGCGGATATCGCGGCGGAAGGTATTGAAAGGAGTTGGAACCCTGCCTTTGGTGGCCGGAAGCCTCCGATTCTCAGCCCTTGCGCAAACGGCTCCTGCCGCCCCCGACGCCATCGAAATTCCGCCGATTCTGTTTGCCCATGGCAATGGCGAACAAGCGCCGTTGTGGATGACGACATTGTGGCGAATGGAATCCAACGGGGTTCCGCGTGGGCGGATGTTCGCGATCAATTTTACCGATCCCCTGTCGCGAACCGACGATAGCAAGCCGGAGCCAAACAGATCCTCGACCGAGGATCAGCGCCGCGAACTCGGCGAGGCCATCAAGGAATTGAAACGCCGCACGGGGGCTGCGCGCGTCGCGCTGGTCGGCAATTCGCGCGGGGGCTATCCGATCCGCAACGATATCAAGAGCGGTGGTGGCGGCGATATCAGCCACGCCGTGTTGTGCGGTGTACCCAATCACGGCGTCTATGCCTGGGACGACAATCTCGGCACCGAGTATAATGGCCGTGGGCCCTTCCTGCGTGGGCTGAATGAAGGCGAAAGCGAAGTGACGGCGGGAACTTCGTTCCTGACATTGCGCAGCGATAATATGGACAAATACGCCCAGCCCGATGGCCGCATTCTCGGCAAGCCGGGCACGCCGACCGGCGTCAGCTTCGAGGGACCAGCGCTCAAGGGGGCAACCAATCTCGTGATCGGCGCGGTCGACCATCGCGAGACGGCATATCACCCGCGCGCGTTCCGCGAGATCTATAAATTCATTGCCGGTCGCGAACCCGATCGGATCGCCATCATGCCGGAAGCCGAAGTCAAACTGAGCGGCCTCGTGACGGGCATGCCTGGCGGGGTTCAAACCAACCGCCCGGTGGCGGGCGCGTCGGTGGAAGTCTATCGCGTATCTCCCGAGAGCGGCGAACGGATCGGGGGCGCGATCCA
>JAQGKC010000083.1 GCA_028290305.1 Bradyrhizobium sp. | reverse complement strand
CCTCCGTCGGCGTCGGCCTGATCTGGCAATCGCCGTTCGGGCCTCTGCGCTTCGATTACGCGGTCCCGATCACGAAGGGCAAGTACGACGTCGTTCAGCAATTCAAGTTTGGTGGCGGGACTTCGTTTTGATATCCAACGCCGGAATATATTGCTTCGGGCGGCTATGGCGACCAAGCCTTCGTGCCGACACCAATCGCTGGTGAACCTCGGCAATCGATGAGAACAAGGATTTTTAATGCACTATCAGCCAACATTGGAATTGACCGTGGTTCTTGAGAAGTACCTCGTAAGAGGGCCACTATCATGTTGATCGTCAACGCCGCCCAGGAGTCAGCCCCACGCTATGACCCGCGTGGCTGGATGCATTGGCCAGACAACGAAGACTACTCGTATCGCTTCATGCAAATATTGGGTACTGCACAAGAAGGTAGCAGCACAATATCCGAGTGCTTTCTTACAGCAACCCGCATTACGTCAGGCGATGATGAGAGCTGGCATCGGGAATGGAAGAAATTAGCGGATAGTTGCAAGAGCCGGGGCGACCTCGCGCTTCAGGAGGGCAATACCAATACTGCGCAGGGCAACTGGCTGCGGGCATCAAACTATTATCGCACTGCAGAGCAGTTCCTCAACATTGATGATGGAAGACGCGGCTACATTCTCGAACAGATGCAAATATGTTCGCATCGTTATCTTAGCTATTTGGTACCCAAAGGCGAGATTATCCAAATTCCCGGCTCTGGCGGCAGCTCAATGCACGGCTATTTTCTCCGGGCTCCAGGAGCTGCGCCTCAAACACCGGTCGTCATCTGCATCGGTGGGTCGGATCATCTAAAAGAAGAGCATCTTTACAAGATGCCACGTCACGCACACGCCCGAAAGCTATCTTTGCTTGTGGTCGATCTTCCCGGACAAGGGGTTTGTCCGCGAGGTGACAACGTAGTTGGACCAAATGATATCGAAACGTCCATCAGTCGTTGGGTAGACTATCTTGCAAGTCGTGGCGACGTCGACGTGGAACGGATCGCGATTTTTGGAGACAGTCTAGGCGCTTCTTTTGCGTCGCGAGCAGCAGGCCTGGACCATCGGTTCAGCGCCGCTGTTTGCGATGGCGGAATTTGGGATCTACACGAACGGGCGTTTCTGTTGAGGCGGATTTCCGGCGGCAACGATCAGGAATCGATCGAAGACCAAATTTCGAAATTGTGGCCTCATAGCATCGCAAAGAGGATCAGGTGCCCAATTCTGGTGACGCTGGGTGAACGTGACTGGCTGGAAACAAATTACGCCGTCGAATTCTACAGCTATCTCAAAGAAGCGGGGATCGATATCAGCCTGAAAATTTTCTTAGCCGCCGAAACGGCGGCGTCGCACGCGCAAATCGACAATCCGACGATTGGAAATGAATTTATCTTTGACTGGATAGCCGCTCGCCTCGGCACAAACGGGGCGACCAAATCAGCTTGGGAAAGCGGTGATTGTTAGATTTCCGCCGCAAACCTTAACGAGGCTTTCTCAAGACGATTTTTGAGCATTGTAAGTTTGCCCGTTATGTCTCCGAGCGCACGATCGTCCAAGTCCGAAAAAATGAAGTCATTGAGCCTTTCCTGGTGCAAAGAAAGACTCGCAATTTGTTTGCACGCCTTGTCCGTTAGAGACATCAAGACCACACGCGCATCTTCGACAGAAGTGATCCGCCGCATGAACCCATGTTTTTCGAGACTCTTACTTTGAGTCGTGACAAACGACGGATCCACGTGAAGCTTTTCCGAAACTACCCTGACTGATACCCCATCACCTCGATCAAGATCATTTATTGCCATGAGAATCAGCCATTGCGGCCCGCTTATTCCGAGCATCCGTGCCAGCATGTAACGGATTTCCTCGAAGTGGGTATTGATCGAAACGATATCCCAAATGAACTCCCGGACTAGATCCTGGTTTTGACCTGTCGAATTTGCGCCACCCTGGCTGCCGTCCTTGGAGGACCGACCAGATGAAACTCGTTTGGCGGAAACTGGTCGGTTAGCCATGGCAGGGACCCCAAGGACTTTGAAAGAGTTCGTTAGGTCAATTAGTTAGCAGATTCCAGCAGGCAACTCACCCCCGAATAAGCGGATTTGGACACTGTTGCGCAAAAAGCACTCGCTCGAATGAAGTAATTAGATGAGTTACTAATGTATTTTACTACATTGAGTTTATCTTGCACTGTCTGAGCTGTCGACGGGGGAGAACCCGAGTCGTCCCGTTCTAGGTGGTTCGCTTAAGTCCCTCGCGTTCATGCGGGAGGGTTCGAAAGCGCGAAGCGGCTAAGCGGCGTTTCAGGGGACAAGGGAACCAACCTTAGGGTGTTACGCCCAGCGGATCCGGAACCTTCCCACAGAGCAACTTGGAGGTTGATATGAAGATGGTTAAGAGCCTTATCCTCGGCTCAGTGGCGGGTCTCGTCGCCATGAGCGGGGCTCAGGCAGCCGATCTTCCCGTAAAGGCCAAAGCGGTCGAATACGTGAAGGTCTGCTCCCTGTATGGTGCTGGTTTCTTCTACATTCCGGGCACCGACACCTGCATCAAGCTGGGTGGTTATATCCGCATCGACACCACATTCAACGGCGGCATCTACGATCAGCCGGCGTGGTCTGGTGATCTCGGCCTGCACGATCGCTATGCCGATAACTATGCTTCCCGCTCGCGCGCGGCGTTCACGATCGATACCCGTACCGCAACTGAATACGGCGTGGTCCGCACCTTCAGCCAGGCCGACTTTCAGTTCGACACCCTCGGCAGCAACACGACCAACCCGTCGGTGTTAACCGCCGCAGGTGTTAACAGCTCGTTGCTGAGCACCCCCGGCGGCGGTTATACCGCGGTTGAATTTGTGTTCATCCAGTTCGCCGGTTTCACCTTCGGCAAGTCAGCCTCGGCCTACGCGACGCCTTGGCATGGTTATCCGGGCAACAACTCGTCGTTCCTGATCGGCGGTCATGACACCGTCACCGGCGTGAACAACATCCAGTACACCGCGCAGTTCGGCAACGGCGTGTCGGCTACCATCGGTCTCGATGATCCGAGCGCGTTCAACCGCACTTCGATCTACGATTTGGGTGCTTCAGGTACTGCTATCGCCGGCCTCTCCGCAGCTGGCGTTGCCAGCAATGCTTACGCTGGTGTGCACATGCCTGACATCGTCGGCAACATCCGGATCGATCAGGCTTGGGGTCTGTTCCAGTTATCGGGCGCAATCCACGAAGTGGATGCCTCGTACAATGTTCTCGGCGCTGGCGACGCCCCGATTACCGGCGCGACCGCTCTGACGGACTCGCAGCTTTCTGGTCACCCTGAGACCAAGTATGGTGGCTCGGTGATGGCCGCGTTGCAGATCAAGAACCTCCCGACCGGACCAGGCGACGACATCAAGTTCGACGCAACCTGGGCCAAGGGCGACACGAAGAACGTGATCTCCACGAGCTCGACTTCGCCGAACTTTTTGATGGCGGGCAGTGGTTCAGCTGGAACCTTAGGTAGCATTGGCTTTGGTGCAACCACCGACGCTGTCTATACGCCCGTCTCGTCGGGCGGAGATGGAAGTCTCCATCTGACGACATCGTACGGTATCCGTGGTGCATTCAACCACAATTGGGATCCGTACTGGTCAAGCAGTCTGTTCGGCGGCGTGGGCTGGGTGCGGTATGACGCGACCGCCCAAGCCAATTATTGCACGGCCTATTATGCGGGCATCGGTGTTGCAAACAAGGCAACTTCAACCTGCAACCCGAACTTCTCCATGTCGGAACTCGGTTTCATTACCCGGTGGACTCCTGTCAAAAATCTGACGTTCTCGGCAGAAACGATCTGGGCTCATCTCAGCCAGGGCTTCACTGGAACTGCTGTGTTGACCCCGGGTGCCCCGTTGCCAACTGGTGTCTACCAGTTCAAGAACCAGGACACCGTGACCCTCAACTTCCGCGCCCAGCGTAACTTCTGATCTCGGTTGTCTGACGACAGTCCTAAGAGCCCCCGGCAGGAAACTGCCGGGGGTTTTTCTTGTCGGGCAGACGAATGCATCGCGCCGGACGGGTGGTTGCAGCGCCGCCCAAATTTGCGGTCGGCGGTCAGGCACCGAAGCGAATGCTCTATCGCAAAAATTCACCAACCCTTTCTGGCGCTCGCGCGTAGAAAGCTGTTGCGGGCGAAAAACGGGGATGCCGAGGAGCCTCCAGAGAATTGACCGCCAGCAGGAATGATTATTGTGAGTAATTTAACTGTTGAAATATGTTTAGTAAATCATGTATTATCAGGGCGCGTGAAAATTTGGCACGCTTACGTGATGGAGATAACGCCAAGCCTGAACTGTTAACCTCCGAAACCTCCGGCAATGCCCTGCCGGAGGTTTTTAATTTGGCGGCATCGTTTCATGTGGCATGCCGCGCGACAATTCCCGCGCGTCGATGACGTTGCCGGCGCCGCGCCCAGGCGCTCGCTGAATAAGAGGGGGGCCAGAAGACCAAGGATTGCGAGGTCCGCCGGGCGTCCAAGCGCCCGCTAAGTGGCTGTGCACATGCGAAGTTCATCGCTGGTCTTTACCATTGACGGCGCGCAGCTAGCGCTTGCTTTTTTTGTCAAGGCGCTCGTTGAACGAACGAAGATCGATCACCATGCGCTGATGAGTTCCGCTGCCGATCTCTTCCATCTCGTCGCTCGCCGACACCTTGAATTCGATACGTTTTCCCTCGACCTTGATCACCTCGGCTTCGGCGCGAACATCATGACCTACGGGTGTAGCGGCAAGATGCCGTACATTTATCGCCGTACCGACCGCGCTCTCACCCATATCCAGAAATGGCCTGATGGCGTTGAGAGCGGCATTTTCCATGATCAGGATCATCACGGGGGTCGCCAGGACCTGCGGTAACATGGCGTCCTTGAACCGATTGGCGAGTTGCTCCGGCAGCACACGCAACGTGAACGTTCCTTTTGTTCCCAGCGGAATTTGGCGCATACAATCATCCTCTATCCGCGGCGTTCCTGCGGTTGACGTTTAGATGGCGACGGGCCAGCCGGAAAAATACACCCCGACTGCGCTTGGCAACCGTATTCTCTCGCTCGGGATTTCTCGCGAAAGTGACGAAGGCGCAATCGACTGAAGGTGCGACCATGATTTTCCGGCACAGGCTATCTTGAAAGGCAGCGGAAGCCTTCCTGAAATTTCATCCGATATAGCGTAGGCAAATGCGGAACTGATCGGCGAACTCGGCATCGCGCTGGTCACGGCGGGTTCCGGCATGACGCCATTATAGGCATCGCCAATGCTCACGTCTCACGAACCCCGATCCCGCTGCTGGTAGCCCGTCCGCAGGAAAATCGCGGTGGCCTGTGGTCATTCCGGAAGCGGTGTCCTCCGACGCAAAGACAGGTCCTGCCCGGGTGCCCGATCTTCGGCCGCTGGCGGCATGGGACGAGGCGGAACGCGAATGGCGCAGCGCAACGTGACCAGCCGCGAGATGTAGATCGACCTCCGGAGTATCCCACGTTCGTAAACGATGACAAATCAGTTCCGACATTCAGGCGATCGCGACTGATCGCGCGACATTGGGCGGGAACGCGCGGCGTTGCTCAGAAAACTCGCACGGAACCGCACTGCATCATCACCGGGTGCAGCGCTTGGTGGTGCGCGGCAGCTGGGAAGGGTCTGGAATCTTCAATCGCGCCTTCGAAGTTTCGCGGCGCTGTATGGCTTGACATATCGTGCATTCGACAGTGCAATGCCGTCCTTGCTTCCCGAGTTCAAAAAAGAAGAAGCAAATTCTGGAGGAAGCCACCGATGAACCGCGTGGCAATCGTCATCCGAGCATTCGCATCGAGATCGCGGACCATCGATCAGAGGGGAAACTGATTCGTGTTCGCGGCTTCGACATTGATTCCGAACCAATATTGCATCGCAACTTTTGCAGGTGCTGCCATCGTCATGCTTCATCTGGAAGCTGCGATCACTCCTGCGCATAGCGCCGGAGCCGAAGCCGTCAAGATCTCCGATGCATGGGTACATGCAACCGAGCAGGTGGGCGGCAATGTCGCGTTATCGATGACGATCAAGAACGAAGCCGATGTCGCGGACGCGCTGCTGCGCGTGCGATGTCCGATCGCGAACTTCTCCGAGAAACATACGGTCGATCGTGGCGAAGGATCTCCTGCCATGCGCGCGATCCCCTCGATACCGATCGCAGCGAACAGTACAACCACCCTCAAACCTGACGCTTATCACGTCATGCTGCTGCAGACCCGGCAGACGCTCGCCGCAGGCGGGGCATTCAACTGCTCCATCATTTTTCAGAAGGCCGGAACGATAGAGACGGAGGTGAAAGTCCACGGATTACCCTGAGTGTGCGACAGCAAGCGATTTCGCTTGCTGAATCAAGACTTCTCAACCGTGAGCCCGGGCGTGCCGGGTGTTCAACGCAATACGAAGTCATTAACGCGGAGGTAAACGAACATGACACGTTTCACGAACCATAGAACCCTCATGCGGGCGTCCGTGCTGGCCACTGTGGTCGCGGCTGTCGGTTTTGCCAATGCCTTGCCCGCCCGCGCAGCGGATGAGGTCACTCAGGACCGGCTGCTCAACGCAGACAAGGAGCCGGCCAACTGGCTCCTTCATCACAAGAACTTCTCGGCGACCCGGTTTTCCAGTCTCAAGGATATCAACAGGGACAATGTGAAGAACCTCAAGGTCGCGTGGACGATGCACCTTGGCGGCGTCGAAGGCGGCGGCATCTGGACCCATGGCGGCCTGGAAGGCACGCCGATCGTCGAGAATGGTTTCATGTATGTCACCGACGGGTGGGGCTCGGTGTACAAGATCGATACCCATGGCGGGCAGGGCACCCTGCTCTGGAAGATGGATCCTAAGACCGACCATGACTGGGCCGGCGCCGTCGCGTGCTGCGGCGTCGACAACCGTGGCGTCGCGCTGTGGGGCAACCTGGTCATCTCGCACACGCTTGATGGCAGGCTGATCGCGACCAACAAGGAGACCGGCCAGGTCGCCTGGCAACGTCAGGTCGCCGATCCCGACAAGGGCGAGGTCATTACCGGGGCGCCGCTCATCGTGAAGGACATGGCGATCACTGGCGTAGCCGGCGCGGAGTACGGAATCCGCGGTTGGGTCGCAGCGACCGATCTCGCGACCCAGAAAGAAACGTGGCGTACCTTCACGATTCCGGGCAAGGGCGAGCCGGGTCAGGACACCTGGAAGGACGACAAGAGCGCCGCGGCCGCCGGCGGCGGTTCGACGTGGGTCACGGGCAGCTACGATCCGGCGACCGATACCATCATCTGGGGCGTCGGCAATCCAGGCCCGGACTGGGACAACCAGTATCGGCCGGGTGACAATCTCTATACCGACAGTTCACTCGCGCTCGATGCCACCACCGGAAAGATCAAATGGCATTACCAGCACACGCCAAATGATCCCTACGACTACGATAGCGTCGCGGAGAACGTTTTGGTCGATGTGCCCGGGCCAAACGGCACGACGTTGAAGCTCGCACTGGAAGCAGATCGGAACGGCTTCGCCTATGCGATCGACCGCACCACCGGCAAGTTCGTGTGGGGACTGCCCTTCGTCAAGAAAGTGACCTGGACAAAAGGCCTCGATCAGGAATCCGGCAAGCCGATCGAGTATGATCCGAGTAAACAGGTGCAGCGTTACAATGCGTCCGTGACGCCGCATCGCGACAACAAGGTCGCCGATATTTGTCCCGGCAATATGGGCGGGAAGAATTGGCCGCCCACGGCCTATAATCCCGATCTCAAGCTTTGGTACATTCCGGTGATCGAAAGCTGCAACCGGATCACCGTCGAGGAGATGGCTCCCGAGAAGCTGAAGGCGCGCGAATTCTGGACCGGCGGCGGGCCGAGCCAGCCGTTCAAGATCACCGGCAGCGTGACCGCGATTGACGTGACCACCGGCAAAGTCGCGGGCAAGCTGGAAACGCCATTCCCGAATCTGGGTGGCATTCTCGCGACGCCCGACCTGGTCTTCTCCGGCCAACCCTCTGGCGAGGTGATGGCGCTCGACGCCAAAACACTGGAGAAGCGCTGGGAATTCAACACCGGCGGCGGCGTCAATGCACCACCGATGACCTTCTCGGTCGACGGCAAACAGTACGTCGCGATCCTGGTCGGCCTGGGCGGCGCCTGGGACAAGTGGTTCATCGATGCAACCCCGGAGCTGAAGCGGATTCAGCCCGGTTCGATGCTCTACGTGTTTGCACTCTGACATCACACAGCGCGGGCGGATGGGGCCACGGCCCGATCCGCCTGCTTTTCTCAGGCAAGCAAATCCAATGGAAAACGGCAAAATGTCTTCGATCGCAGCGTTGATTGCTGCAGCCGCCGTCGGGGCGGCCCTGTCTGTACCGTGTGCGGCTCTCGGCCAATCGGCAACGACCCCGGATCCAACCGATGCCGGCAAGGCGGTGTTCAAGCGCGCCAACTGCTTTGGCTGCCACAAGTGGCACGGAAACGGCGGCGGCGGTTACGGCGGCGATGCGTTGTCGTTGCGCAAGACCGAACTGACGCGCGAGCAGATCACCGAAACGGTCGGCTGCGGGCGGCCCGGAACGGGCATGCCATTCTTCACTCGCGGCGCTTACGACGCGATCAAATGCCATGACATGAACCGGCAGGATGCCGGCAGCCAGATGCCGCCCGAGGCCAACACCTTCCTTCGCCCGGGCGATATCGAAGCCGTTGCGGACTATGTGATCGTGCACATCAAGGGCAAGGGCGAGCCGAACTACGCGGAATGCGTCAGCTTTTTCGGTGACACGTCGCGCGTCTGCGATATCTACAAGACGCAAGCCGGGCCGACCGCAAATTCCGCCGCAGGAGCAGGAAAAGCGCAATGATACATCGACTGCAGCGATTGACCGCGACGTCGGTTTTCATTTTGTCGCTGCTGGTCACGGCGGCGATGATGAAGCCAGCCGCGGCCCAGGATTCGGGCGGCAACGACCTGCGCGACATCCGGCTCGGGAATCCGGTGACGGACTTGCCTGACGCGGGCTATGTCAACCTGGCCTGCGCAAACGATTCGCGAAAAACGTTGACGACCTGGTTGGGCTGGCGCGACTGTCCCGCTGATGACTCAGGCTTTCACGCGATCAAATTCGGCTATGACCCCGTCACCAGCCCGGATGGTACGATTGTGGCGGGCCATCCGGCGGTTCTCACGCTGCTCGTCGACGGTGCCGGCACCGTCAGCGGCCTTCGAATCGAGACCGATCCGAAGGCGCGGCTGTATATCCGCAAGAAGGCCTTTCTGTTCGGCATCCAGGTGAAATCGCGATACGGGCTCGACGGTTGGTCCTGCACGCAAGCTCAGCCCAACGCCGGTGAGCAGGCCGTCGGCGGCGTTTATGTCAGGGAACGTTGTACAAAGACCACCCATAACCGTTCGATCGTCGTCGAACGCAATCTGTTTCGCGGGCCGGATCAAGACATGAAGAATTTCGTCGATGAAACGCGAGCGACCATCCTGCAAACAAAAGATTAAATGTGATCGAACAACACCGAATTGCAACACGATTGGCGCGAAGCGGACATTTCGCATCGCGTGCGGCGGACTAACCCGACGGGTCCGCGCAAGGCGCGGCCCGACAACAGGCTCCGGCACAATCCGTCGGCATCTAAACGCCGTGGCGCGCCATTACCGGGTGCTGATTGCTAACTACTGCCAACGCGTCCGACGACCAGCTTGCGACCGTCGCTTCGGTACGATAGCGCGGCAGATGATCCTCCAGCGAGTAGAAAACGCATAGCGCGAGGCTGGCCCAGACTGCCGCACTGAAATAAAGCGACATCCAGGCAATCTCGTCCTTCCACTCAGCAAGGTCGTGCGTCACGACCCAACGCGTGCTCACGTCACGGAGACCCTCGAGAGGTCTCAGAAGCTTGCTGCCATCGGTAATCCCGGCCCGCCATCGGCTCAGGTACATCGGGACGTCGATGGTCATGAGAAACGCCAGATAGCCTGCAATCCCTGCTATCGCGACGGCGAGGACCACACGAACCGGACCATCGAACTCCGGTAGCAACCGGCAAAGGCCAATCCCAACCATGAAGAAGGCAACCGCCCATATCGAATTTTCGATGGCGTTGCCCAAATAGTTGGTGGTCAGCACCGCATGCCATGAGAAGCATTCCGCGATGAGGATCAACGGCACGATCACCCATGCGGCGTTCAAGGTGGTGTCCGCTCCCGTCATCGTGCCCAGCTGGTGCAGGATAATCGCCCACTGCGCCACGAAGCAGATCTCGGCCACGGTTGCTACCGACCGGCCGACCACAACGCTCGACAGCCATGTGTCGAACAAGCAGATCCGCTGAACATCCGCGCGCGGAAGGAACGACCTGAATGCGCAGCCAAAAACATAGGCCGCACAGAGGAGAAGCATGAGCTCGATGCCGGACGTGCTGCCGAGACTGCCATTGGGCTGTTCGTGGAGCTGGCGGTACAGCAAGAACCAAACCGCGATATTTGCGCCGCTGACCAGGGTCAACACACCCCACCACCAGGCCACGGGATTTGACCAGGCCAGGGAACTTGACCGCGCCCGCCATTCCAAACTCATGGACCACTCCGTATGTAACCGAACTGACATTTGACTGTAGCAATCCTGTCACAAATCACGGCCAGTCACGACAAAAATATGTGTGAGGCGGGGGCTTGCGGGGAATGGCGGGGTGATAGCGAGCGCGTCCTTGGTCGGTGCCAACAGCGTCGGTCGGTCCGGGACAAGTCGAGCCTCGCAACCAACACTCTCCCAACCAAGTCGGCTTGATGCCGGCTTCACGTGGCGAGCCGAGCAATGCTGCTTTCTTCGATCATCTTGTCGGTGCGGGCCAAAACTTCGAGGCCAAGTCCGGGTTCTGGTACACAAAAATGTACCGGCCGGCGGAGCAGGCATAGGAGCCGAACTCCACGTCGCGAGGCCGCCGCTTCTCGTCAGGCGTTGGCCGGCAAATCGGTCGAAAGGCAAGATTCTTCTGCGCTTCGACAGGCGCGAGACGGCAAGTCGGGGAATGACTTATCCCTGCCTATAGCTTTCTCAGAAGCGGAAGCGAAGGCCAACCGTGGGATCGATCGTGTTGCGATGGAGGAAACCGTTCGCCAGGCCGCCATTGACCTGTGAGAACATGAGCCCGGCGTAGGCATCAAACTTCTTCGCAAACTGCCAATCCACGACGAAGGAAACGGCGTCGAACGTCCCATGGCAGTTTGCGAACGCTGCGGCGTCGGCGCAATTGACGGGTGCACCAAAGGCGGGCTGGTCATAATGATAATAAGCGCCAATCACATCCACGTTGGTCATGACGGTGTATTTCACTCCAGTCCAGAATACATGGAATAACTTGTCGCCGGCGTTGAAAGCCGTGTTGTTGATGTTCGTGTTGTTGATCGCAGCGCAGCCGGCGCAGACGAAGTCTCCCGAGATATCACTAAAACCAGTACCGGCGGCAAAAGGACTGCTGGGGGGCGCATATCGAATATATTCGTAGCCAGCAAACAGCTTGACTGGCCCGTTGCTGTATTTGGCAACCAGCATCACGCTCGTATTATCGGAGAGCGTAGCGGTGAGAACCTGCGGCAGTACCGCTGGCAGCGTGCTGCCGGCAAGCCCTATCGACACGGCGTTCTGGACGTAGCTGCCAATTGCGTCGAACGAAAGCGTGCCGCCAGCCAAATGAGGAATGTCCCCGCCGATTTGGAACTGGTAGGAACCAGTCGCGGCGTTGTTCAGATTGTAGCCACCGAATTGCCAGAGCGCCGCAACCCTGAACTGGTCAATGTCGACACGATACTTCACCGACGTGCTAAATCGGCAGTCCTCGGTATCGCCCACGCCGCAGGTAATGCCCTGCCATCCGATCGGCGAGAAAGCGTACGAAGCGCCCATCGGATCGTAGGCAAAGACAGCGTCCAAAGTCAGCGAGTTTTGCCGGAAAACGGTCAAGGTGCCATAGGGCGAACTGACGCCCAAATAGCCCACGGAATTGTAAAATTGCCCGGCCCGGCTCGAGTCGGAGTTCGAGTCCTGGCTGGTAAGCGGTATGCCGGCGTTCTGAGCCACCGAGTGCGGGCCATTGGCCAAATGCAGCGAATAAGGATCGAACCCGGCCTGCAGATCGAAGATAAAATCCCATCCGGGAGCGAGCGGCTCTTTCCCTTTGATTCCGATGTTTGACTGGGTCAAACCGTTCGGAGCGAGGTCCCACCGCGGGTGATTGCTGTACTTCTGGATGAGATAATCTACCCCGACAGCGGATGTCCCATTGAAGGGCGCCCCATGGCTCCGCCACGTCACACCCGCGTCGATCGTGCCGTAGACCGTGATGCCATTCGAGGTCAATGGGCAGCTCGTGACGACAAAGTCCTCAACACTCGTACACGTCGCCGGCTGCGACGGAGCCGTCGCAGTCGCGGCGGGCGCCGTCTTTGTTACCATGATGTCCTCGGCCGACGCACCCGTCGCGTACGCGGCAGCGAGTCCGAGAATCATCGCTGTAGAAACACCAAATTTTTTCATATAGCCCCCTCCCGACCGGTTCAAATATGAATGGTCGCGAAGCCGTGTCGGGCCTACACGTCTAGTTCAGTGCAACTTGCATTCACAAAAAGAGCGGACCAAGGATATCGCAACAATCGTCCTCGGTAAATCGCCGAGTGCTGTCCGAAGTACCGTTTGGCGATACTTCCAGAAGATGTTGGTCGAATTGCGGATGAAAGAGGCCCCTCGGTTAGTCCGCTTCAACGGTGGTTGAATGCAGGCGCACGAAGCGCGCTAACCCGTCATCCTGATGCCCGAGAAGGGTCAAAAAGCTGACTTTCACGGAATGCCCGATCTTGGCGGCGTAAAGCGGAAATTTCGCAAGGCTGAGCGGAGTCGATCGCAATGTCCGGTTTTTCTTGGAGACTTCGCCAGTGGATGCGGTCCCGCGCGGGCTGGCGTTTCGGATGACGCAACGCTGCCTCGTGGCGAATTGTTTCAACGGTAATAATGGCGACGAGGAAAAGCCACGGACGACCTTTAAATATGGCCTCAACGCCGAATGAGGCGTCGCGCTTGGCTTAGGCGGCTTTCTCCGGTTCTTGCCGCAAGGTGGAGCTTTCCTCGTGATATCGGAACAACCTATCGGGCTTTCGCAACTGGAACTGAAGCCACCAAGGTGGGGCGGCGAACACATCGTTCCCGACGGCTTTTCGAGGAGCATCCGGCCCTCTGCCGCCGTTGCCGACCTCGTCGAGGCGATCTGGGATTGGGACATTCCGGACGGCGATGCGGCGATGGCCTTTACGATCAAGATACCACCGAGCACCGCGCCGTATTTCGTCGTTCAATACCGCACGCTGACGCATTGCAGATGGCAACTCGGCAGCGACAGCTATGATCATAAAAACTACGGCCATGTGCTGACCCAGACCCAGAGCGGGACCTTTGCGATCAGTCCTCGCGGTCCACTTGGTGTCATCACCGTCCGGCTCAAGCCCGAGGGCGCCTCCCGGCTGGCGCGGGCGTCCATGCATGAGCTCATGAACGTCAAGATCGGACTGCGTAACATTTTCAGGGATCACGATATCGCCCTGCTGGAGGAAAGCGTGATGGAGTGCGGCAGCAGCAGCGAACGGATCGCCTGCGTCGAAAGTTTTCTTTTTCAGAATCTGCGCGAGGATCGCGAAGATCCGGTTTTTTCCCGCGCTTCCTCGTGGCTGCGTCGCAATCCGGGCCTGCGCATACGAAAACTCGCCTCGCTATTGGGTATCAGCGAGCGGCACCTGTCGCGCGGCTTCCGCGCGACATACGGGACCAGCCCCAAGCAATATGCGCGACTGGCGCGGATCGAAAAGGTTGTCGCCGCGCGGAAAAGCGGCCTGGGCTGGACGGATGTCGCATATGCCTGTGGCTTTGCCGATCAGGCGCATTTGATTCACGATTTCGGTACGATCGTGGGCGGAACGCCGGCCGAGTTCTTCGGTACGACACCGCGGTCGAATTTCCGCGGCGCGGACGCGGCGCCGGGCATGGCCGATTCTTACAATCCTTTCATCGTCTAGACTGATATCAGAATCATATTGGCGTCGACCGCAGCGCGGCGGGACGCCAGCCGGCCCTGCATCGATCGCGGAGCTCCGCCGATCCACCATTTCGCTACGCGACTGCCTGGCCGTAGATTTCCCGAATTTATCAATTGGGTAAGGTACCGTCATGGCGAACGCCGAGATTCATCCCGTGTCAATTTATGCTTCCGTGCGGTCCGCAGCCGCCGTGCAGAATCCTGATCACATGCTGACCAAGGTCGAGTCCAGCCGCATCGTGGCCACCGACTGCAGCTCGGGCCATGTCCTTGTCGTGGATGACGATCCGGCGGTCCGGCTCCTGATCTCGGATTATTTCGGGGAGCACGGCATACAGACCGTTTCGGCGATGGACCGCTCGGCGGTGGCCCGTCAATTAGCTGGCGGGGACACCAGTGCGATCATTCTCGACCTGCACCTCGGCCACGACAATGGGCTCGATCTGCTGCGGGAAATTCGTTCCAGTTCGGACGTCCCGGTCATTATTCTGACAGGTCGTTCGCGCGAAGAAGTTGATTGTGTGGTCGGACTCGAACTCGGTGCCGACGACTACCTCACCAAGCCGTTCGGTATCCGCGAATTGTATGCCCGACTCCGCGCCGTGCTGCGGCGCCGCGTGAACGGAGGGTCCTTGCGCACCCGCGATGTCGAGCGGGGTGGATACAAGTTCGGCGGATGGCGGCTTGATCCACGCCGCCGGCGTCTCATCGATCCGCAGGAACGGCCGGTTTTCCTGAGCAAAGGCGAGTACGCCCTGCTGCTGGCGTTCCTCGATGCGCCACAGCGGCCACTTTCGCGCGAGTATCTGTTGCAGGCGACCCGGCTCCACGAAGACATCTTCGATCGCAGCATTGATGTTCAGGTGCTGCGGTTGCGGCGCAAACTGGAGGCAGACTCGAAGGCGCCACGTGTCATCAAGACCGAACGCGGCGTCGGCTATGTCTTTGCAATTCCCGTCGAACAAAGCCGTTGGGCGGATTAGCGCACCGCAACTTTTCTTGCTTTGCAATGGTGGTCGAGGTTTTCCAACGCCTTTCGCCGCGCGTCCGGAAAGTCCTGCAAGGCCGTCACCGCCGAGAATGGTCGAGATTGGCTGCATCACGGGGCAAGGACTTCCGGCCCTAGATTGCGCACCAAGCTAGAACGACAAGCGGGATCGCCAGCGCAGTCCATGACATCAGCCACCAGGCGCCGCCTTGGCTGAGCAGTGCCGAGAGCAATCCGAATATGGTTAGAAAACCAAGGACGGCCGGACAACCCCAGATATTAAAAGACGATCGGCGTCGTATCTTTTTTGTCATTCGGCGGCTTCTGATGACAGCGAAGGCACGGATTCGGCATGACCGGCGGTGACCGGCGACCGGCGCGACAGCCACAGATAAAGCCCGCTGCCGAGAACGGCGATGGTCAGGACGTCAAGCAATGCCCAGATGATTTTCAGAGGCATGCCGCCATAATCGCCGAAATGCAGCGGCCGCGAGACCTCGAGCGCGCGCAGGTACCACGGCATCTCGATCACCGATGTCAGCGCGCCCGTGCGCGCGTCCACTAGCACGGGGCTGAACAGGCGCGAGGTGAGCGGCTGACGTCCCTTGGTCCAGATCAGATAGTGATAGGGCGAACCAAACGGCGAACCCGGAAAGACCACGCTGGTCGCGGTCATGTTGGGAAGCGCCGCCCTGACCGTGTCGTAAGCCGCCTGCGGCAAACTCAATTCGGATTCGGCCGGAACCGGCTTGCCGTGCAACGGCTCGAGCATCGTCTTCACGTCGGTCATCTGCCACAGCGCGAAGAGCGGCGTCGACAATTCGTTGATGACGCCGGTGGCGCCGACGACCAGTGTCCAGGCGAGCAGGACGATGCCCGTCAGGTTATGCAGGTCGAGCCATTTCAGCCGCGGCGAGCGATCGGTGCGCACCGTGCCGAAATCGAGCCGGCGCGTGAACGGCGCATAGAGCACAACGCCCGAAACGATAGCTGCAATGAACAACAGTGCCATCAGGCCCATGAATAGTTCGCCGGGAAGTCCCGCGAACAGATCGCGATGCAGGCTGAGCATCACCTCGAGAAACGAGTGGCCGTCGCCGCCGAACGATTTCGACTGTTTCAGAACCTGTCCGGTGTGAGCGTCAAACTTGATCCAGTGCGCCGATTTGCGGTCGGCATTGTAGGCAGCCCATGACGGCGCCATGGCGAGCACGATCTTCGGCTCGTCGTCATCGACGAAGGCGGAGAGGACAATCTGGCCGGGATACATCTGCCGGCTCGTCGCGACAAGATGATCGAGGCTGACGCTCGGCGTTCCGTCCGGGACTGACGCGTAAGGGAGGCTGTCGTCGAGCAGATCGCCCAGTTCGTCCCTGAAGACGAGAGGCAGACCGGTGACGCAGATCACCAGCAGGAACAGGGTGCACACAAGGCTGGTCCATTTGTGCACCCAGAACCAGCGTCGAAGGGTTTTTCGTGTCACAAAGGGCTCCGCCACACTAGACGATCACGTTCTCCCACCCGCGGGATTGCATCCTAGTTAGCGGGCATTGTGCGAGACTTCGACTAGAAGCATTCAAAAGTACGGGCCGAACCGGATCGGTCACCACCGATAGCGCAAGGTTGCGAGAACCTGGCGCCGCAGGCCGTAATAGCAGCCGTTATCCTGACATAACGTCACATAGGTCTTGTCGAACAGGTTCGACGCATTGACCTGAAGGAAGTAGCCCTTGAATTGCGGGCCGAGCCCGGCGAGATCGTAATGTACGGCCGCATCGAACAGCGTCACGCCCGGCACGTCCAGGACAGTCGTCCCCGTGATGTTGCCGGCCGTATCGCCGAGATAGCGGATGCCACCTGCCACGCCGAAGCCATCGAGTCGGCCTCCGCGAAACGTATAGTCGGCCCATAGCGCCGCTGAATTCGTCGGCATGCCGACAGGCCGCCGGCCGGCCGCATAGGGCATGTTGCTCTTGGTGATGACGTCGTCGAGATAGGTATAGGATGCAAGCAACGACAAGCTGCGATCGATCTCGGTCTTCCCCTCAAGCTCGATCCCACGCGAACGAATTTCGCCGGTTTGCACATTAAAGCCGGTATGAGATGGATCCGGCGTCAGTACATTCTGTTGCGTCAGATTGAAGGCTGCCAAGGTGTACAAGGACTTGGCGTTCGGCTGATACTTGATTCCAGCCTCCTCCTGCTGACCGGTTGTCGGCTGAAACGGACCGCCGCCAAAGGCAATTCCGGTCTGCGGCTGGAACGACTCCGTGTACTGAATATACGGTGCAACGCCGTTGTCGAACTTGTAGAGAAGGGCAGCGCGCTTCGTCGTGGCATCGTTCGACAGTCGCGTGGTCGTTGTCGTCCCAGTCGCGAGCGCCAGGCTTTGCGTGCTGGAATCCGCTTCATCCCAGCGGACCCCGAGCAGGGCGACCCAGCGATCGAGCTTGATCTGGTCCTGCGCATAGACCCCGAACTGATCGAAATTCTGGCGGCTTGTCCCGGTGGATACCATCGGAATCGGCGTAGCGTAGAAGGGATTGGCAACGCTGATGGAGGGCACCGAAAAGCCGGCCGGAGGGGCTCCATTCGTATAGTTGAAATTGCCGTTCTGGTAATCAAGACCGAACAGCATGGTGTGGGAGAACGGGCCTAGCGCAAATTTGGCCTCGGCCTGATTGTCGAGATCGAACGTGCGTAGCTTTTCGTTTTCGAAGAATCCCGACCGCGCTATGCTGTTGGGATCAGTCGTCGATGCGCCGATCGGATAAATCGTCGTGATCGCGCTGCTGAGATCGCTGTAGCGAAGGTTTTGCCTGACCGTCCAAACATTATCGAAACGATGCTCGGCCAGATAGCCGACCTGTCCCAGTTCGCGACTCATCTGGTCGACGTTCGGCACCCCGGGATAGAAACTCGTTGGAATGAACTGGCCGCTCGCCAGGGGAAACAACGTTCCGTACCCTTTCGCCGGCAATTGATTGTAGAAGCCAGCCTTCGGATCGTTCTGGTAGGTGCCGAGGAACGTGACCGTCGTATCGGTGTCGGGCCGCCAGGTCAGAGACGGCGCGATCGAGACGCGTTGATATCTGGCGAAGTCGACCTGGCTGCCGACGTCAAAGCCCGACGCGGTGAAGCGATAAAGCCACTCCTTGTTCTGGTCGATCGGTCCGCTCAGGTCGACACCGCCCTGGATGCGGCCGTAGCTGCCGGTTGAGAGGAACATCTCATGATACGGCTCGTCGGTCGGACGTTTGCTGACCATGTCAACCAGGCCGCCTGGCGAGGCTTGACCGTACAGCACCGATGCCGGGCCGTGCAGCACTTCCACGCGTTCGAGATTGTAGGGCTCGATGATCGGCGTGGCGAAGCTGCCAGTGAACAGGCGCATGCCATCGAGATACAGGTCGGCCTGAAACCCGCGCACGTACACGTAATCAAAGCGCGTGTCGGCGCCGCTGGTCTCTCCTCTGGTGCCCGAGGTATATCGCACCGCTTGCGGAATGTTTTGCGCTGCCTGCGCCTGGATCTGGCCCTGCGTAATGACGGAGATCGCGGCCGGCGTCTCGATCAGCGGTGTATCTGTCTTGGTGCCCGAGGCGCTGCGGGTCGCGACATAACCGTCGACATGTCCCCAGGCGGATTCGGCTTGCCGCGTTCCCGCGCCGGCGCCGCTTGCCGCCGCCGATGGGGCGTTGCCGCGGCCGGTGTTGCGGGAATTTCCAGCCGCAAGGCGCGAGCGGTTCGCGCGTTGAGAGGCGTTGGGCTTCGCTCGTTTCGCCGTCGGGCTCTGGACCACCACCGGCGGCAGCGTGGCCGCTTCAGAACCTCGATTCGGTGCGTCGGTTTGCGCGAACGCCTCCTGGGTCAGACAAACGCTTAACGCGATACAACTTGTGGCACAGAGAACGCAGACCCTGTTTTTCTTCCAGACTAAATTCACTTCGAAACACCCCCGGAATTCTTAGCAGCGAGAAACCTGTGTGGGGGCTCTAACGTAAATCCGGATCGCTACACATCGGTTCGCGTTTAGAAGATATCGAAGCGAAGCATTGCAGTGGCGAGTGTTGCTCCG
Organism: Bradyrhizobium sp.; assembly: GCA_028290305.1. The sequence continues at coordinate 82,509 of JAQGKC010000083.1, read as the reverse complement.
ATGTCATCCCTCCTTTGAACGATTCAAAATTTGGAATGAGTCGAAGCAACTTGTTCGATGCGCTGAGCGTTTAGAAGCTCTCAAAGAACTCGTTCGCTTCGTTCGTCGTCACCATTGTTGCCGAAGGCCGGCGAGCGCGAGACGGCCCTGGCCGTAGATGCAATAGGCCGTTCCGAGGCACGACGAGATATAATCCTTGTCGAACAGGTTGCTGACACTGAGCGTCGCCGTCAGGCCCTTGAACGATGGATAGGTGCGGCCGAGATCGTATTGCAGGCCGAGGTCGACCAGCGTGAACGACGGCACCTTGAACGAATTGATGGTGTCCCCGAAGGTCGAACCGACATAGCGCACGCCGCCGCTCAGTTTCAGGCCCGACGCCACGTAGTCGGGTACGTCATAGGTCAGCCACAGCGAAGCCGTGTTCCGCGGAATGCCGATCGGCGCTTTGCCGAGGATCGTGGGGTTTCCAGCGATGTTCTCGACCTCGTCGTAGGTATAGGCGGCGATGGTCTGAAGCCGATCGGTCAAATGAGTCCGTGCCTCCAACTCGATGCCCCGCGATCGGACCTCCCCGGTCTGGGTGACCACGTTGTTGTCGGTCGCGACTACATTGGTTTGAGTGAGATCGAACGCTGCGACCGTAAACAGGCTGTTGGACCCGACCGGCTGATACTTGACACCGACCTCGTATTGCTCGCCTTCGGTCGGCTTGAGCGGCGCGCCATTGTTGTCGGTTCCGAGCTGGGGCTGGAATGACGTGGCATAGCTCGCATAGGGCGCGACGCCGGAGGCGAAATTGTACATCAGGCCGATACGACCGGTCACCGGGTGATCGTCCTCGTCGGTCGGAAGGCCCGTCTTGTAGGACACCGTGTGCGATGTTTCCCAGTCCTGCCGCACCCCGCCGACGACCGTAAATTTGCCGATCCCGATCTGATCCTGCGCGTAGAGACCGGTTTGCTGCGTATTTTGTTTGCTCGACGTGCCCAAAAGAAAATTGGGAAGCGGGAGCGATTGACCGTATAGCGGGTTGATCAGGCTGAGCGGCGGGACAGTGACGTTACCGACGTAATCTTCGAAGAATTTGTGATTGTACTGATAATTCTGATAGTCGACGCCGAATACCGCCTTGTGGGTCAGGATGCCGGTATTGAAGGTCGCGATCGCCTGGTTGTCGATCGTGAACGCGCTCAGCGTTCCCGAATTGGTGTAGGGATCGCGAAGCAGAGCCGTACCGGTGGGATCGATATGGGAGCCGTCGCCGAGGTGTTTCAGGTACATGTCGTTATAGAGATAGCGGACATTCTGCTTGATCTGCCAGACGTCGTCGAACCGATGTTCGAACGCATATCCGATCGACGCCTCCTGCTTCCTGAAGACATCGAAAGCGGGATCGCCGGTCTCGAACGACCGTGGAATTCGCACAGGGCCCGGAAGCACCGTTCCGACGGCCGGCACGAAATTGTACGGTCCCGCCTTGGGATCGTTCTGGTAATAGGCGGACACCGTCAGGCTGGTGTCGAGATTCGGCCGCCAGGTGATCGATGGTCCTACGGCGATGCGCTGCTGGTCGACGAAATCGGTCTGCGTGCCGGTGTTCAGTCCGGTCGCCGTCAACCGATACAGCAATGTCTTCTCGTCATTCAGCGGTCCGCTGAAGTCAAATCCGCCCTGCGCGCGGCCGTAGCTGCCCGTCTGCAGGAAGACTTCGTGGAACGGTGTATCGGTCGGCTGCTTGCTCACGATGTCAAAGAAGCCGCCGGGCGGCACCTGTCCGTAGAGAACCGACAACGGCCCGCGAATGCTCTCGACTCGATCGATGAAATAGGTGTCGCGCGTGGTCAGGTTGAAACCGACCGAGGTGCCGGTTTGGGTTACCGGCGGAATCGGCAGGCCATCAAGAAAGGTGGTGGCCTGAAAGCCGCGGCTATACAGATATTCCAGCGTGTCCTCATTGATGCCGCGCTGTTCCGCTATCACGCCCGGCGTGTAGCGCAGCGCCTGTGAAATGCTTTGCGCATTCTGGTCGACGATCTGCTGATGCGTCACGACCGAGATCGACGCCGGCGTCTGCATCAAGGGGGTGTCGGTCTTGGTGCCGGCGGAACTGCTCGGCGCCACGTAACCGTCGATCGGCGAGCCCGAAATCGAAGCGGGGCTCGAGGCGGCGGACCGGTTGGAGGAGGCCGCGGCCTGCCGGCCGGGCCGGGCGTTGGCCGCACTACGCGAACGGACATTGTCCGATCGCGGCACGCTGAGCTTGGCGCGCTTCACCGCCGGGCTTTGCACCACGACAGGCGGCAGTGCGGTCGCGCCCGACGGAGAATTCGAAGCACGGGTCTGTGCGAGCGCTTCGCTATTTATGTATGCGCATAATGCGAGACAACTCGTTGCACACAGTGCACGAGCCTTATTCTTCTTGCCATTCAACTTCACTTCACAACACCCCCAACTTCATTCCGGCGAAGCCGGACATGGAGGTGGTGCTCTAACGCAAACGCGGATCGGTTCGCATCGATCGGGGTTTAGAAAATATCCAGATCTGGTGTTTCGGTCGCGAGTGTTACTTCGATGCAGCGTTTTTGAATGATTCAAATCTTGAAACGCGATCAGTGCACCAAGCTCAAAGCGGGTAATGAGCCGTAAAGTGGAATCAATCTAATTCGCATGAATAAAAATTGGGAGAAATCGGTTGCCAGTGCACATCGAACTAAGAACGTCTCATCATGAGCAACTCATTGCGCCGCTTCTGCCTGAGCCAGATTGCTAATCTTATGACGCAAGCACGATGTCACTTCGCCGGAGAAATCACCCGTTCGACTGCGTGCGCGGCGCCGATCAGGGCTTCGGCCACTTCGCTCTCGCGCCGGGGATTGAGCCGGTTGCGGATGGTCGAGAGCGTGATCGCTGCCGCCGGCTGGCCATCCGGGCCCCTGATCCAGGCCGAAAGCGATTTCGTTCCCTGCACCAGGCCGATGTCGCGCAAACCATAGCCCCGGCGCCGCGCCGCTTGAATCTGTCCGAGCACCGTCGGCATGGTGGTGCGATAGGCCTCGAACCTCACCTGATTGGCGGCGACGATCTTGCGCGCGTCCGGCGCCGGCAGAGCGGCAAGAATGGCGACGCCTGCGCTGCTCACGCCCAATGGACGCCGCGCGCCAACTTCGATCGACAACACCTGGATCGGATACGCGCCGATGCGGCGCGCCACGCACAACGTGTCCAACCCGGTACGCACCGTCAGAAACAACGTATCGCCGAGTTGCTGCGACACTTTCAACAGATGGGGCTCGGCCGCGACCAGCAGCGGCGTGCGCGATTGCCGCGCCAGCGCCAATTCGGGGACCTGTCGGCCGATGGCGTAGCGCCCGCTCTTGTCGTTGCGCTCCACGATGCCTTCCTCGATCAGCACATGCACGATGCGATGCACGGTGGGGCGGGTGAGGGCAGTGGATTGCACCACCTCGGAAAGTCGCACGCCTTCCTCACGGCCTGCGGCAAGAATGCGCAACACCGACAGCGCCCGACGGATCGCCTGCGCACCTTGCCGCGGTTCCTGCCTGCCGCCACCCGTCATTGCGCTGCCTTTGAGCTGTCCACATTATGGACATAAACACCACTATTCCGTCGACACAAGAAGGGTCGGGGGCAAAGGTTCGACTTATCAGGTGGACTGCGGCTCGCTCCAAAAAATAAAGTGGCGGAGAAAGGCTCCAGCCACCCGGTTCCGGGAGGATGCGATGAGATTTTTCGCGATCGCGTGCGCTGCGGTCACGGCGCTGGTCACCGCCGCTGGTGCTCGGCTTCATGCCGGGGCATCCGGGTCCTGACGGCATTCCCGCAAGTAAAGACGCGGATTACTGGAATAAGTCCGGCCGTGACGTAGTGCGCGATGCCAGCCGTTGCCCGGCAACGAGAGCCCAAGAAGCTGCGAGGATTTTGAATGCGGATCGATCCGTCAGATCTCGGCGCCGAACACGCCTACCGGCTGATCACCGGCATCGTGGTGCCGCGTCCCATCGCCTGGGTGACCAGCGTCTCCGGTAGCGGTGTCGTCAATCTTGCGCCGTTCAGCGCTTTTACATTCGTGTCACCGAAGCCGCCGATGCTGGCGATCAGCGTTGGCCGCAAGGCCGGAATCTACAAGGATACCGCGCACAACATTCTCAATAACGAAGAGTATGTTGTTCATATCGCCGACAGCACGCTGATGACGGCGGTGCACGAAAGCTCTGTCGAACATCCACCCGAAGTCAGCGAGGTCGAGGAACTGAAGCTCGAAACGCTGCCGAGCGAGCGCATAGCCGTGCCGCGACTGGCCGCGGCTCCGATCGCGATGGAGTGTCGCTTCCGGCAATGCCTCGAATTCGGTGATACCCGCAGCCGGCTGATCGTCGGCGAGGTGCTGGTGTTCCATATCCGCGACGGTCTCGTGAACAACGGCAAGATCGAGACCGAAGCGCTCGATCCGATCGCTCGCATCGGCGGACCCCGTTATGCGCGGCTCGGCGAAATCGTCACCCTGAAATCCGTGTTCCAGACATCAAAATCACCGTCCTGAAAAATCTCCAGGGAAACGATGCGCCCATGACCCGACCGACCATGACGATGATATCGTCCGACGCATCCGGCTATACGCGCGGTGAACGCGCCGCCATCATTTTCTCCTGCATGCTCGGCTTCGCGCTCGATCTCTATGACGTGCTGATCATGCCGTTTCTGATGGGATCGATTCAGAAATCGCTGCAGATATCGCTGGCGCAGGTAGCGAGCGTCACCAGCCTGACTCTGATCGGCTCGGTGATCGGTGGCGCGCTGTTCGGCTGGCTTGGCGATCGCATCGGCCGCAAGCAGGCGCTACAATTGACCTTGGGTGTATTCGCCGCCGGCTCGATCGCCTCGGCGTTCGCGTGGGATCACTGGAGCCTTGCGGCGCTTCGTTTCATCACCGGCATCGGCCTCGGCGGCGAGTGGGGCGCCGGCATGGTGCTGTTCAACGAGGCCTGGAACAAGGAGCGGCGCGGGCTCGGCAGCGCGTTCATTCAGGGCAGCGCGGTGATCGCGAGCGCCAGTGCGTCGATCGTCGGCGTCTGGGCCACCACGTCGTTCAGCCTCGAATGGGGCTGGCGGATCGCGCTGCTCACCGGCGGCACGCCGATTCTGCTGATGATCTTCATCCGCCTGTTCATGCCGGAATCGAAAGCCTGGCTGCAGTTCGACCGCCAGCGCGCGAGCGGGTTGGTTCCGGCCGCGGCCAAAACCACCAACACGCTGGTGGCGATGTTCCGGGGCCGGCTGTTCGCGGTGTCGATCATGTGCCTGGTCTGGATGATGGCTTACATGTTCTGCTACTACGGCGTCGTGGTGTTCATGCCGACGCTGATGCAGCGCTCTCTCGACACGCCGCCGGAAATCGTCCGCAACATTTCCATTATCGCGTCGGTGGTCGGCGGGCTCTCGTATCTCAGCATGGGTGCGCTCAACGACGCGTTCGGCCGCAGATACGGCGCGTTGGTGCCGGGCCTCGCCTGGGGCGCCATGGCCTGCGGTCTCTATCTCTTTGCGCATGATAAATATCAGGGCAGCATCATCGGCTTCCCGATGTTCTGGACCTACATCGCGTTCGTGATCGGCAACTCGGCGCTCGGCGTCGTCGGCACCTGGCTGTCGGAAATTTATCCGATCGAGGTACGCGCCACCGCGGTGTCGGTAGTCTACATGGCCGGCCGCGGCATCGGCAGCTTTGCACCGGTCGTGGTGCCGATCGCGGCGGCGGCGTTCGGCGGCGAACTCGCCATGGGCATGATGGTGGTGGCACCCGCCATCGTGCTGTTCTTGGCCATGACGCTGTCGCTGCCGGAAACCCGCAGACGCACAGCGACCGACGCAAAACCTTTACCCCACCAGCATGCCGTCTGACGCGGCGATGATCCGGAGATTTGTCTGATGCGCCTTTTGAGTTACCTCGTGAACGGAACGCCGTGCTACGGCGTCGTCGTCGGTGGCGGCGTGGTCGATCTGACGACGCGGATCGGATCGACGTTTCCCAATTTGCGTAGGCTGATCGCCGGCAACGGGCTCGACGTCGCGCGCGCTGCCGCCGCCGGGCAAAAGCCCGACCATGCGCTTGACGGCCTCGTGCTGGTTCCGCCGGTGCCATCACCGGAAAAGCTCTGGTGTATCGGCGTCAACTACAAGGACCGCAACGCCGAATACAAGGACAATTCGGACCTGCCGAAATATCCCAGCCTGTTCGTCCGCAACGCTTCCTCGGTGGTCGGCTCCGGGCAGCCGATCGAGAAGCCAAAGGTCTCCGAGCAACTCGATTACGAGGGCGAACTCGTCATCGTCATCGGCAAGGAGGGCCGCCATATTCCGCGCGAGCGGGCGTCGGACCACATCTTCGGTATGACGCTGTGCAATGAAGGCAGCGTGCGCGACTGGCTGCACCACGGCAAGTTCAACGTGACGCAGGGCAAGAATTTCGACCGCTCGGGCAGTATCGGTCCGTGGATCGTCACCGCGGACGAATGCGATCCGCGCGGGCCGCACGACATCGTGACCCGCGTCAACGGCGAAGTGCGCCAGCAGGATTCCACCGAGCGGCTGATGTTCCCGTTCGATTTTCTGATCACCTACCTCTCCACCTTTGCCACCCTGAAACCCGGCGACATGATCGCGACCGGCACGCCCACCGGCGCCGGTGCCCGGTTCGATCCGCCGCGCTGGCTGAAGCCCGGCGACGTGGTCGAAGTGGAGTCTTCCAACATTGGCATCCTTCGCAACACCGTCGTCGCCGAGAAGTAACCATCATGCTCGACCAGCCCACCATCGACCGTCTCGCGCAACGCCTCAACGAGGCCGAGCGCACCAAATCCCTTATTCGCGCGTTCACGCTCGATCATCCGGGCCTGACCATCGACGACGCCTATGCGGTCCAGCGCGCCTGGACCAGGCTGCAGCTCGCAAACGGGCGCGTCATCAAGGGACACAAGATCGGACTGACATCGAAGGCGATGCAAAGCGCCGTCGGCATTTCGGAGCCGGACTACGGCGTGCTGTTCCAGGACATGTTCTATCCGGACGCCAGCCCGATCCCGTTCGATCGCTTCCACGCGCCTCGCATCGAGGTCGAACTGGCGTTCGTGCTGAAGACCGCGCTGAAGGGCCCGGACTGCACGCTGTTCGACGTGCTCAATGCTACCGATTACGTCACGCCGGCGCTGGAAATTCTCGAAACCCGCATGCATCGCATCGATCCGGGAACCAAGGCCGCCCGCAAGGTAATGGACACGATTTCTGACAACGCGGCAAATGCGGCGCTGGTGGTCGGCGGCCGGCCGTTCCGGCCGCTGGATGTGGATCTGCGCTGGATCGGAGCGTTATTGTTCCGCAACGGCCAGATCGAGGAGACCGGCATCGCCGCCGGCGTTCTCAATCATCCCGCCCACGGGGTGGCGTGGCTCGCCAATCGCCTGACTCCGCACGGCGAGCATCTCGCCGCCGGCGAAGTGGTGCTGGCGGGCTCGTTCACGCGCCCCGTCGATATCAAGAAGGGCGACACCTTCCACGCCGATTATGGCCCGTTCGGCTCAGTGTCCTGCCAGTTCGTCTGACATCAAATAAGGAAAGCGGCCATGACAGATCACACGCGACGCAAAAGCATTCATATCGGCGGCTTCAAGCACGCCAATCCGATTCCGAACGCCTGCCGCATCGGCAATCTCTTGATGTCCGGCGTCATCCTCGGCCGCGATCCGAAGACCGGCGAGATGCCGAAAACGATCGAAGACCAGTGCGCCAATATGTTCGCGCATATGAAGGCCACCGTGGAAGCAGGTGGCGGCACCACGGATGACATCATCAAGATGACGGTGTGGCTACTGGACCGCAGCCAGCGCGCGCCGGTCAATACCGAATGGCTGAAGATGTTTCCGGACGAACATTCGCGTCCTGCCCGCCACGCGCTGCAGATGGAAATGGACGGCGGCGCGCTGGTGCAATGCGACTTCACCGCTGTCATCGACTGAAATGTGATCGATAAAAAAGGAACAATACTGTGCCGAATTATCTTGCGTTCGATCCGAATCCGCGCCGCCCGTCAAAACTGCCGCCGCCCAAAAGCGTCGACAGCCAGTTTCACGTGCTGGGTCCGCTCGACAAATATCCGGTGAGGGCGGGCGCCGCTTACCAGATGCCGACGGCGACTTGGGAAGCGGCGCTGCGGGTGCACAGGGCTCTCGGCATCGAGCGCGGCATCATCGTGCAGACCACGACCTACGGCGCCGATCACGCGGTAGTGCTTGACGCTCTCGCCGCCATGGGCCCGAACTACCGCGGCTGCGCCAACGCACTGGTGTTCGCGGAGGCCGATGATGCCTATCTCGCCAGGCTGCACAAGGCCGGCGTGCGCGGCGCGCGCTTCAGCTTCCGCCAGGAATTGGGCGCAGTGCTGTCGGAAAAGGATTTCGCCCGCGCGATTGCGCGGATTCGCGAACTCGGCTGGTACGCCAAGATCCAGCCGGAGAAGGACGGCATCGTTAGCAGTGTCGATAAATATCGATCGCTCGACGTGCCGGTGCTGATCGATCATATGGCGCGCCCGGACCCCACGCGCGGCAACAACGATCCGAATTTGCGCACCATGCTGGAGCTTTTGTCCGAAGGCAATTTCTGGGTGATGCTGTCGTTGGGCGAGAAGACCTCCAAAGTCGGGCCGCCGTGGGACGACGTGATTCCGATCGCGCGGCGCTATATCGAGGCGGTGCCGGATCGCTGCGTGTGGGCGAGCGACTGGCCGCATCCGGTCTCGGTGGTGCAGCCGCCCAACGACGCGGATTTGCTGGAGCTGTTGTATCGCTACGCGCCGGACGAAGCGGAGCTGCAGAAGATACTGGTAACCAATCCAGCGAAGCTGTTCGGGTTTGAGAATTAAGCAGAACGCGCAGCACAGCCGCCGTCTTTAAAATAATGGCGCCTATCAGATGAATGCGTTTTCGCCCTGTCGCGCGATCACACATCCTGCCTTTTCTAATCATCCCCGACATCACGACCGCAACTTGCGGTCGCCACGCTGCCGATACAAGTGGCAATCCACCATCAATCAGGAAGCTGGGTCGATACCGGCGAGCGTCTGTTCCCCAGCGACGGCGAGCTTCAGCGAAGCGTCTTTCCTTGACAGGTCTTGACGACGCTCATAGCCTGAAATGGTTCGAGACGAGTGAGATGTATAGTTGCGCGTCCCGCGCGCAAAAAGCCAGACGATCCGGATGTCAGCAGTCTTCTCGAATCACCCCAAATCACCTGCACTCCGACCTCGAACGTCAACGGGGATGCGGTTCGTCATATCGCTCGGTGAGCGATGCGCTCTCGTCGAGGCTCGGTAATGAATGCAAAGAAACGAATCGCGGTCATTGGCGCGGGTCTCGGCGGTCTGAGCGTTGCTGGTTTCCTTCAACGTGCGGGTTTCCCGGTGACGGTCTATGAACAGGCGCCCGCCTTCTCGCGGATCGGGGCGGGGATCATCCTCAGCGCCAACGTGATGAAGGTTTTCCGCCGTCTCGGCATCGAACAAAGCTTGATAGAAACCGGCATCAAGCCGGATTCCTACGTCAGCCGTACCTGGAATACGGGTGAGACGATGTATGAAATCCTGTTCGACGCAGCGAGTGAAGCGCGTTACGGCGGTCCCTATATCAATATTCATCGTGGTGACTTGCATGGCGTGTTGGAACGCGTTGTCGCTCCCGGGACAATCGCGTTCAACCATCGGCTCGTCGGCCTCGACGAGACGAGCGACGCGGTCCGCCTTACGTTCGAGAACGGCGTCCGTGCCGAGGCTGAAATCGTCATCGGCGCCGACGGCATCCGGTCCAAGGTGCGCGAGAGTTTGCTCGGCATCGAGCCGCCACGGTTCGTCGGTGCCGTGGCGCAACGCGCGATCTTTCCGACCGAACGGCTGCGCGGATTCAGGATTTCGGACTGCACCAAGTGGTGGGGGCCCGACCGGCACATCCTGCCTTACTTCATGACGGGCAGACGCGACGAGATTTACGTCATTGGTGTTATCCCTGCGGCGCAATGGGATAGCGATGCACCATCGCTGCCCTGTAGCCGCAACGAAATGCTCGAATCGTTCGCCGGCTTCCACATCGATCTGCGCCGTGTTCTGGAGGTTGCCGATGACGTAAGCCTGTGGCCGATCTACGATCGCGAGCGGGATGACCGCTGGAGCGGCGGCAGGATCGTGCTGCTGGGTGATGCCTGCCATCCGATGCGCCCTTATATGGCCGCCGGTGGCGCGATGGCGGTCGAAGACGGAGTCATTCTCTGCCGCTGCCTTGAGGCATTTGACGATCACCACGAAGCATTTCGCTTGTACGAGGCCAATCGAATCCCGCGTGTCGCGGACGTGCAGCGTATCTCGATCGAGAACAGCTGGATGCGCGGACCCACTGAAACCGACTGGTTCTATTGCTACGATCCGTGCGCAGCGACGCTTACCCCGCCTGGCTGATCGCCGACGGCGCCCTGTTAATTATGAAGCGAGCATTTCGACAATGTATGAGCTCAAACCTGACCCAATGGTTGCGCGTGATCTCGTCGGCTATGGCGAGTTCCCGCCGGACCCCGCCTGGCCCGGGGACGCTTCGATCGCCGTGAATTTCAATCTCAATGTTGAAGGTGGCGGCGAGGCGACGCTCGCGAACGGCGACGATTTGTCCGAGGGCATGCTCAACGACATCGGCGTGAGCGCAAAATTGGGACAGCGTTCCCCTCTCGTCGAGTCGGCGTTCGAATTTGGAAGCCGTCGCGGTGCCTGGCGCCTGCTCGATATTTTTCGCCACTTCTCGGTTCAGGTGAGCATCCTCGGCGTCGCCCGCGCGCTGGAGCAGAATCCTGAACTGGCCACCGCTTGCGTCCAGCGCGGCCACGAAATCGTAAGCCACGGCTATCGCTGGATCGATTACGCCGATGTGAGCGAGGAGGTCGAACGCGAGCATATCCAGCGCGCTATCGATGTGTTGACGCGGCTGACCGGCACGAGGCCGGTGGGATGGATGACGGGACGGCCCGGACCGAATACACGGCGGTTGATCGTCGAGGCCGGAGGATTTCTTTACGACCGGGATTCGCTCGCCGATGAGTTGCCTTACTGGCTACGCGTCGGCGATCAGCCGCATTTGGTCATTCCCTATTCGTACGAGGCGAACGACAACCGCTTCAATGAAAACAGCGGGTTCTCAACCGGCGATGATTTTTTCACTTACATGCGCGACGCCTTCGACGTTCTCCACCGCGAAGGCCGGAAAGGCTCGCCCAAACTGCTGTCGATCGGTCTGCATGACCGGCTGATCGGACGGCCGGGGCGTTGCACGGGGCTGACCAGGCTCCTCGATCATATGCGGGGCTTTGAGGACGTCTGGTTCTGCCGCGGCATCGACATCGCCGAGCATTGGCGCAAGCGCTTTCCTCAGTCCTAAAGCGACGCTCCGCCGGGCAGCTCTCTGTTGTATCAACGCTGATTTCGAACGGTATGTGGTGCATCGAGCTCAACGTGACCAAACCGCCGTTCGACAATATCAAGGTTCGGCAGGCTGTTGCGTACGCAATGCGAGGCCGGCGTCAGGCGGTACGGGATTTAGACTTTTGATTCCGCCCAGGCAAAACTGTGTAAAAAAGAAGCAAACCTAAATGAAGTCCCGCGAATTTAGTTTTTAAGACGCTCGTCATTCGTCGGTTGTCGATACTAGATTGCTCCGGCATCTCGCATTTGCGTGCAATGGAGCAATGACGTGACGGTTACCGAAACCCGGAAGTCCTCCTTGAGATATCCATTCGGAACGACTGCAGTCGACGCGGTGCAGGATATTCTCGATCGGATTCCGGATCGTGTTGACGCGGCCACCGGAATGCTGCCCCCGGAATGCTATACCTCTTCCGAGTTTTTCGAATTTGAACGCACTGCAGTTTTTTCTCGGTCGTGGATCTGTGTTGGCCGGGTAGAGCAGGTTGCCAATCCGGGCGACTGCATTTCGGCACAGCCGGCCGGAGAGCCCATTCTGGTCACCAGAACCAATACCGGAGAAATTCGAGCGATGGCCGCGATATGCAGGCATCGCGGGCAGGTGATCCCATGCGTGGAAAACCAAAAGACGCTTCGATGCCCGCTGCACTTCTGGACCTACGATCTGGAAGGAAAACTTATCGGCGCGCCGCGCATGGACAAGGAAGAAATCGCGGCACTTCGCAAGTCCGAGCGGCTTCCCTCGGTTCGACTGGAATTATGGCACGGATTTATCTTCGTGAATCTTGATCCGAATGCCGAACCTTTGGCGCCGACGTTAGCCAAGGTCGAACCGTTTTGGGCAGGTTATGAAGACGCTGATTTGGTTGGCATCCCTCCGCGCCTCGCCGACACACCGCTGCCGTGGAACTGGAAGGTTCACGTCGAGAACTTCACGGATGCGTATCATCCGGAATTTGTCCATCGTGGCACGCACGACTTTGCGCCAAGCGTGATGTCGAATGGCGGTGTCGTTTTTACCGACATGAAACCAGGGGATAACGCGATCGTCAGAACCGTCCCGATGATAAAACCGGATGGCGGAATGATGAAGGACGGCTGGGGCCAGCCGCCTGCGTTTCCTCCGATCACGACGATCTCGGCTGCGCAGCGGCAGCGGCTGACTTTTGTGATGATTCCGCCCAGCATGACAATGGTTTTCGCCCCCAACGCCATCGCATTCACGTTGCTGTCGGCGACGGGTGTCGAGGCGACCTACGCATCAAGCGATCGGCAGACCGCAGGGGGATGGCTTTTGCCCCGATCCTCGGTTGAACTCCCTGACTTTGCCGAGCGGGCAGCGCTGGTGCTGGAAGGTGGAGCGAAAATCTGGGCGCAGGATGTGCCGGAGAATATCGGCATGCAAAAAGCTAAGAAATCCCGCTACGCTCCAAAGGGCATCTATGGGCCGCTCGAAACGACGCTTGTCCAATTCAATGGATGGCTGGTGCACGCCTATAAGAACGCGGCTAAGAGCAGATCCTAAACATTGGTGCGACGCGGGTGGATCTTGAAATTTATACATTTCGCCGTGTTGCGCAGGTCGGAGAACAATTTGCCCAATTGTTAAGCTGGTTCCTGCGTCTTAACGCGATAGCGCGCCTAGAATTCTGGCACAGAACGTGCACCAGAAACATTACAGAAAGCGTTTAGCATCCAGGCGTCTGCAGATGCAGCGTAACCGCGACGGAGGCAACTCCAATGATAGCAGCCGATGCGCTACCGTGGGCGACAAATTCCCTTTATTGGAAGCATCGTGATTTCGACCGATCGTGCGCGTCGTCGGCGTCGGCATACGTTCTCGCCCGTATACGAGGCGACATATTGTCGGCCCATTTTAGGCCTGGTGCAAAACTCTATCTTAAAATTCTGACGGCCCGGTACAATACCAGCGTGGCTCCCGTGCGCGAGGCCCTCGCCGTGCTTTCCGGGGCGGGCTTGGTCATTTCGGAAAGTCAGCGTGGCTTTCGTGTTGCTTCGGCGTCTCGCGCGGATTTTCTGGATATCGCCATGCTACGGAAGCAACTGGAAGTCTCGGCTCTGCAGCAATCGATTGAGCGAGGAGATGATGCATGGGTCGAGGAGATCTGCAGTGTCTATGCAACGTTCTCGCGCCTCTCGCAAAAGGCCGGCCAGGACATTCCAATCACCGATGCCTGGGAATCCTATCACCGCGAATTTCATTTTGCGCTGATTTCCCGGTGCGGTTCGCCGACGCTCCTCAATTTCTGCTCGCAGCTTCACGACCGCTTCGATCGATACCGGCGTCTCACTTTGCCTTCAGGTTCCTATATGGCGGGTACAGCCGGAGATCATGAAGAAATCAAGGACGCAGCTATTCGGCGCGACGTTAAACGCGCAACGATGCTGATCGAGGAACACATTCAGAGCATCACCGACGTTATTTTGGAACAGTATGTTTGACCATCGGCAGGCCGGACGGCCGCCCAACAGCAAGTGGGCGTCGTAAGCGCCGCCTGTATGCAGGGTGCAGGTCGCCCTGGGGCTAGCTGGGCGAGTCTCGGAATTGATCTGAGCTGTCGTCCGGTTGTCGCGGTTACGTCCTTGATGCGCGGCCGATCAGGCGCCGAGGCTCTCTGCGAGACCAACAATGTTGGCGACGTGAAGATCGACGAAGGGCTTCGGCTCGGTGTCGATCGGCTTGCCCGGACCGTTTTCAAGCGGGCGAGGCCACCACGCGGTCCTGTAACCGAATTTCTTGGCGTCCTTGAGATCGTAGAAGTGAGTGGCGCAGAACAGGACTTCTTCCTTCTTGTATCCGAGCATGGACAGAACCAACTCGTAGACTTCGGGCGCTGGCTTGTAGTTGCGTGCCAGTTCACCCGTCAGAACTTCGTCAAAGGGAAGCTGATGGCGGTGGACCATCTGGAAGACGGTCTTCATTCCGGCGTTCGATAAAGTGGTCAGCGCGAATTTCTTCCTGAGGCGGGTCAGCCCTTCTTTGGTGTCCGGCCACGGGATCATCTGACCCCATACATTGTTCAATTCGTCCCGCTCCGCTTTACTGAACTGGCCGGACAGGCCGTGCTTATCGAGAAGCGCATCGAGGCCCTCGCGATAGACCTGCTCGGTCGGCACATAGTCGCGTTTGTGCGCCAACACCGGCTCCATGACGTCGTGATAACAGTCGCGCCACTCCTTGGTCATGACGCCCCAGTCGAGATCGAGCTTCTTCTCGGCGTTGATTCGGCGGCCTGCCTCCATCAACGGCGTGTAGTAATCCACGCAGCTGCCCTGGAAGTCGAATGCGAGCACCTTGATTCCGCCGGCATCGAACGATGGGACCTGCGCGAAGGCTTCCTTCAGGGGCAATGCTGCGGCAAGGGCGGTGGAGGCGGTCGCCATCAAGAACGACCGGCGTGACAGGTCTCGTGAGATCATCAAATCGCTCCGAAATGGATTCGCAGGCGGGGACCGCGCGCGGAAGGTATAGATGCTCTCGCCGAAAATGGGAGGACTGAATTTGCGCGATCATTGGAGATGATTGACGATGTCCTACTGCAGGTCTCATTGCCTCATTTTCAGGCGTATCCCGCGAGCCGTCATCTCCCGCCGGCACTCGCGCTGACCTCCACGCCGAACGAGTCTATGACGTTCGAGAGATTGAGCGCGCTATTAACCTTTGGAGGGTAACTACTCCGGTACGCTCCTCTCCTGTTAGGTTGCACGATGTTCAAACTCCGCTCGATCTCGGCACGACTTGTTCTGACAATCTCGCTTACCGTCGCCGCCGCCTGCGCCACGCTGGCGGCGTTCTCCGTTGTGCAGCAGCAGTCGCTCACGAAGCTGGCGCTCGATCAGGAACTGAAAGTTCAATATGAAAGCGTGATCGCCGCGTTTGATTACGAAGGGCGCACGGCGATGGCGCTCAGCGCCGCAATTGCGGCGATGCCGCAAGTCGCCGATGAAGTCGCCAAAGGCGACCGCGATGGTGTGATGAAGCTGCTCGGCGAGACAACCGCTGCGCTCAAGGCGCAAGGCATTCGATTCGTCAATCTGATCGCGCCGCCGGCGACGATCTTCCTGCGTCTGCACGAGCCAAAGACCTTCGGCGACGATATCTCGGGGCGACGCAAGACCGTCGTGACCGCGAATGACAAGGGTGTGCCCGTTGTGGGCGTCGAGCGAGGACGCGCGACGCTGGCCGTATTCGCAATGACGCCCGTGATGCGCGACGGCAAGAGCCGTTTCGTGGTCGATGTCGGCACCGAACTAGGCAAGGAATTTGCCGACCGCATCAAGCAACGTCTCGGCGTCGATATCGCGATCCATGCTTTTGACGGCAAATCGTTCGAGACACTCGCTGCGACTTTCGCGGAACGCACGACGGCATCGCCGGAGGATCTCAAGAGTGTTCTGGCGGGCGCGACGCTGCGCAACGATGCGGAGATTGGAGGTCATCCCGCCGCGGTCTATCTTGGTCAGATCAAGAACTTCGCCGGCGAACCGGTCGCGGTGCTGGAACTCGTCAAGGACACCAGCCTCTATGAAGCGTCCAAGTGGACCGCACGCCGCAACCTGATTCTCGGCACCGTCGCGATCCTGTTGCTCGGGGGCCTGCTCGCCCTGTTCCTGGGGCGCGGTCTGTCGCGGCCGATCACCCGCACGATGAACCGGCTGTCCGGCGGCGAAACCGCGATCGCGATCCCCGGCCGTGACCGGTCCGACGAACTCGGCACCATGGCGACGGCGGTCGAGGTGTTTCGCCAGAGCATGATCGATGCCGACCGCCTGCGGGTCGAGCAGGCCGAGACGGAACGGAACGCCGAAGCGCAGAGCAAGGCCAACATGCGCAGATTGGCCGACGAGTTCGAAAACGCGGTCGGCGAGATCGTCCGTGCAGTGTCCTCCGCCTCGAGCGAACTTGAGGCCTCGGCGTCCACGCTAAACCTGACTGCCGAAAATACCAGGCACCTCACGGGTACCGTTGCATCCGCTTCCCAGGCAGCTTCCGCGAATGTCCAGTCCGTCGCCAGCGCGTCCGAGGAGCTGGCGGCCTCCGTCACCGAGATCGGCCGCCAGGTCGAGCAGTCCACCAGAATTGCGGGCGAGGCGGTTCGGCAGGCCGAAAACACCGACGCACGCATCAGCGATCTGTCGAAGGCCGCCGAGCGCATCGGCGACGTGATCAATCTCATCACCTCGATCGCCGAGCAGACCAATCTGCTTGCCCTCAATGCCACCATCGAGGCCGCTCGCGCCGGCGATGCCGGCCGCGGCTTTGCGGTGGTTGCCAGCGAGGTCAAGGCGCTTGCCGGCCAGACCGCAAAGGCGACCAACGAGATCAGCACCCAGATTGCCGGCATGCAGTCGGCGACCCAGGATTCCGTCTCGGCCATCAAGGGAATCGGCGGGACTATCGGCCGGATTTCTGAAATCGCCGCGACCATTGCGTCGGCTGTCGAGGAGCAAGGTGCTGCGACCCAGGAGATCTCGCGCAACATCCAGCAAGCCTCGCAGGGGACTTCTCAGGTCGCCAGCAACATTGTCGAGGTCAACCGAGGCGCTGCCGAGAGCGGCTCCGCATCGACCCAGATGCTCTCATCTGCCCGCATGCTCGCCGGCGAAAGCAACCTGCTGACCCTGGAGATGGACAAGTTTCTGTCCACCGTCCGCGCAGCATAACTCTGCTCACGCCCCGGCGCTACGACCGCTGAAGCGTTTATCTTGCCGAAGCTCCCGCCAGGATGCCGTCGGTCGGGTCAGCCTTCTCGATTGTCTTGACCTGTTCCGAAGTACCGAATCCATACCGGTAGAGCAAAAAGACACCGGTAAAGGAGATGGCGGCCAATATGCTGTAGAATATCGCAAGTGGCAGCCATTGGCCGGCGAAGCGGTCCGTAAGCAGAACACCGATAATCGGTGTGAACCCGCCGAAAATCGCCCCGCCAAGCTGATAAGAGGCTGAGATCGCGGTGTACCGTACCCTGACCGGGAATATCTTGCTTGAGAAGCCGGCGATCACCGCATAGAAGCCCGATGCGCATAGAGTAGCGATCGACACGCCGGCCACGATTCCAACCATGGTCTTTGTCTCAACCAGCAAGAACATCGGGTAGGGCGCCAGGACGGCCAGGCCTGAAGCGATCAGTAGAAAGCGGACGTCTCCGATGCGCTGGGCGATGCCGGCCGCTGCGAGCTGTCCAAGGAGCTGGACGATGGCGACCATCGTTAGGCACTCCAGGATGAGCGACCTATCGAGGCCGAGCGTGCGGGTGCTGAAGGAAATAAGGAACGTGTTGGTGAAGTAGAAGCCAGCCGTGCCGATCGTGAAGGCCAATAGCGTGAAGATGATCGGTTTCGTCGATCCTGCAAACGCTTCAGCGATCGGGAATTTAGCCACCTCTTTTTTGAGAGTCGCCTGTTCGAATTCCGGCGACTCGAGAACACCCAGTCGAATATAGAGCCCGACGACGAGTAGTACGACGCTCAGCAGGAACGGGATACGCCAACCCCACACCAGGAAATCGGAACCGCTGATGCCGGTCGCGAGCCGGAACACGCCCATCGACAGTAGTACCGCGGCGGGACTGCCGAGCTGTGCGAACGACGCGTACCAGGTTCGTTTGCCGGATGGAGCGTGCTCCCCCGCCATCAGGACCGCACCGCCCCACTCGCCACCCACCGAAATTCCCTGAAGTATCCGTAAAGCGACGAGCAGAATCGGCGCCCATATGCCGATCCTGTCGTAGGTCGGCAGAAGTCCGATGCCCGTGGTGGCGAGTCCCATGATCGTAAGTGTTGCGATCAAAGCCCGCTTTCGGCCGAACCTGTCGCCGATATTGCCAAACAGCAACCCGCCGAATGGGCGAGCGAAAAATCCGACGGCGAATGTCGCGAATGATGCGAGCAGGCCGACGGTCGCATCGGTATTCGGAAAGAAGAGTTGCGAGAACACCAGCGCCGAAGCCGTGCTGTAGACGAAGAAGTCGTACCACTCGATCATGGTCCCGATAAAGGACGCTGCAGCGGCACGAACGGGCTGCGAAGCAGGGGAAGGTTGCGAAGAAGCGGTCATCCAAATTCCTCTCGATCGTCGGGCGGTGAGATCTGGAAACCGCAAGAAGCGTGCCATCGAAGCGGTGCTGCGTAATCGCTACGACTTTACTCTTTTACTTCAATCACTTGGCGGCGGAAGCGGGACGAAGATGAGCGGATATTCCAATTATTCTTGCCGTTGGCGATGCCCACTTTGGCGACAGGCTTGCATATTTTGAATGCAAGACAATCAAAATTGGATACAATATCAGAGGGTAAGTTGGTCCATTGGATCCGTTTCACCGATGGCCCGATGCGCTTGGAGACGACCGCAATGTCCGAAGTTAAGAAGGTCTACACCTCATGCACACTCGACTGCCCCGACGGATGCGGCATCATTGCCCACGTGGCGGACGGCAAGGTCGTCAAGCTGGAGGGCCACTCGAATCATGAGTTCACGCGCGGATATCTCTGCGCGAAGACCTACCGATTTCCCCGAACGCTCTACAGCGACGAGCGACAGCTCCATCCGCTGAGACGGGAGGGCGATAGCATCGAAAGCACCTGGAAGAGGATTAGCTGGGATGAAGCGCTCGATCTGATTGCGGAAAAGATCAAGGGTTTCGTCGCGGAATCGACCCCGCTTTCGATCATGCACTATCAGCGCACCGGATCATGGGGCGCGACGAAGAAGCTTGGGCACCGATTTTGGAATCTTCTCGGGGGCGTTACGACCGCAAGCGGCTCGCTGTGCAGCGGAGCGGCCAGGGCGGGCCAGAAGCTCGATTTCGGCGAGCGTCTGGGCCACGATCCGTCCGATATGCTCAACAGCAAATTAGTCTTGCTGTGGGGACGTAATCCGCTCGCGACGAACCTTCACATCGTCCCTCTGCTCAAGGAAGTCCGTGAGAATGAAGGGCGGGTTGTCCTGATCGATCCGGTCAAAAGCGAGTCCGCGACAATTTGCGACTCGCATGTTCAGCCGCGCGTTGCGACGGATGCTGCGTTCGCCATGGCCCTGGCGAAGATCATCGTGGCGGAGGGCCTGGAAGACGCTGCGTTCGTTCGCGACCATACCAGCGGATATGAGCAATTCAAAACCCTGCTGTCCGCGTATTCGCTCGACGAACTGAGCCAAGAATGCGGGCTGTCCTTGCAGGAACTGCAGGTTTGCGCGCGCGATTATGCGACGACGAAACCTGCGTCCATTCTTTTGGGTTGGGGCCTCAACAAATACAGGAATAGCGCTGAGATATTCCGATGCGTTGATGCGCTGGCTGCCCTATGCGGTCAGATCGGCATCGCCGGCGGCGGCGTCACGCATGGTTTCAATACGCAGCGTCACTTCGACAAATCCGTGGAAGCCGGAGACAGCGTGCATTTCCATCGCGAAATTCCCGAGCCTCTCCTCGGGAGAGGATTGTTGGAGGCTCGGGATCCGCCGGTACGGATGATGTTTGTGAACGGAGGAAACCCCGTAAACCAGTCGCCAAATTCCAATCTGGTCGCGAAGGCTTTCTCTGCGCTGGATTTCGTGGTCGTGGTCGACAGCTTCCTGACCGACACGGCTGACTACGCCCATGTGTTTCTTCCAACGACCATGTTTCTCGAGGAGGAAGATGCGCTCGTCTCGTGGGGGCACAACATTATCGGCGGTGTAAATCCGGCGGTCGCTCCGCGTGGCGAAGCCCGGTCCGACATGTGGATATTTCAGCAGCTGGCGGACAGGCTGGGATTTGGCCCGGACATGGCGGGCACCCCTCGGGATTGGCTGAAACACATCCTCGCGCCGCTCGAAAGCCACGGCGTAAGCGTCGATCAGATCATGGAGCAGCCGATACGTTGTCCAACGGCACCTCTTGTACCGTTCGCGGATCGGGTGTTCGCCACGCGTTCGGGAAAATTCGAGTTCATCGAGCAGATCGATATCGAGCGGCGTTCTCATCCGGATTTTCCGCTCACCTTCGTCACGAACTTCAGCAAGAAATGGCTATTGTCGCAGATGCTGGAGACCGATCATCCCAAGGTCGCGTCCGTGAGGATTGGCGTCGAAGCGGCGAAAGAGGCTGGCGTCGCAAACGGAGCAACAGCGCGGATGACATCCCCCGTTGGGCATCTCGATGTCGAGGTCATCGTCGATTCCCGCGTGGGGGCTGGAATGGTGATCATGCCGGTGGGCACCTGGATGAAACGCGGCGGCGGCGCCAATGTAGTGACCGAGGACATCATGAGCAACTTCGGCCAGATGGCGGCGTATGGCGAAACTCGCGTCAGGTTGGAACCGATAACCGTACCTCTCGCTGACACGGCAACCTTCGCTCGGGATCAGCGCTTGCCAGTCGTATCTTCGAACGATGCAATTACAAATTTCTCGGCTTCGACGATATGATCGACCATGGCTCGCCGCGCCTTCGCCGGCTCGCGATCCTCCAGGGACTTCAAGATGCGTTCGTGCTGAACGATGTTTTCGTCCAGCCGGTAACTGTTCATCGCGAGAGCCGACGAGAGCATTACCGTTCGCGCGTATCCCGACGTCATGTCCTGCAGGGTTCGGTCCAAAAATCGGTTGTTGGAAGACTCGCTGATCGTCCGGTGAAACAGCGCGTTGGTCTCGATCCATCGTACGGATGCCAGTTTGAATGCCTTCGCCTCGAGCTTGACCTTGGCGCCAAGGGTGGGCGCTTCCTTTCTTTTCATCCGAAGATCGTCGACCGCTTTCACGAAACTATCGTGAGAAATTCGGAGCTGGAGAAGCTGCTGATCGGTAATCCAACGTGCCGCAAGCTGCGCCGCAAGCCCCTCGAGCTCGGCTCGGACCTGATACATCTCCGCGATCTCGCGGGAGGATGGCGCTCGGACGATGGCACTTTTGCCCTGGTCCTGGCTTACAATGCCTTTTGCTTCCAGATGGGAAAGAGCTTCGCGGATGGGTGTGCGGCTGACTGCGAAATCCTGAGCAAGAATCTCCTGTTTGAGGCGCGAACCCGGAGGATAGTCGCCAGCGACGATCCTCGCCTGAATTTTGTCGGCAATCTCGTTGATCAGTTTCTGAGATGTCGAATTTTTCACGGGCATTTCGTTTTCCGGCGTTCGGCGAATGGGAGTTCTTCCCGAGTAATGCTTGGGAGTCATTTGATCAAGGGCGTTGTTCCACAGGTACCGCTGCACAACAATTTACGACCGTTGAAGGACCGCCAATCCGCACGGCGCCAGCGGCATCATGATCGAGCGTGTCGGACTTGCTCCATCGAGATCGTTCGGCACGAAAAATGCTTGACCAGATGAGTTCGTCGGGTTGGTGCGATCGAGAACCGCACTCGACATCAAAGATCTCTAATAGAGCCCCTCAAAAGCGCAGAAATGTAGGACATAGATGAGTTCGGTTGTTGTCGGATGTGATGTTGGTGGAACATTCACGGATCTGATCCTGTGGAATTCCGAAGGCGATTTGCAGCTTGCGAAGGTGCCGACGAGCACGGCCAACCAGGCTGACGGCGTGCTTGCCGCGCTCGGAAGCACGGGGCGGACGGCGGAAGACATCGATCTTTTCATACATGGAACGACGGCCACCACGAACGCCATGCTCGAACGCAAGCTGGCGAAGTGCGGGCTGATCACCACAAAGGGATTCCGCGACGTCCTGGAATTAGGGCGGCGCACCCGGCCGCACGCCTACGGCATGATCAGCGTATTCGAACCGATCATTCCGCGCGATCTTCGCTTGGAGGTCTCCGAACGGATGGATGCGCAAGGAGAAGTCGTGCGGCCCCTCATCGAGGCGGAAATCGTTGCTGCCGGCCGGGACCTCCTGGCGCGTGGCGCCGAGTCGGTCGTGGTTCACTTCCTGCATTCGTACGCGAACTCGTCGCACGAGCGTCGCGCCGCCGCGATCTTGCGGAAATTCTGGCCGAACGAGTATGTCACTGCCGGACACGAAATCATTGCCGAGTACCGCGAGTACGAACGTGGCGTCACGGCGGCCGTCAACGGTTCTGTCCAGCCGATCCTCCATCGTTATCTGGAGCGGCTGGAGCGCAGCCTCAAGGATCAGGGGTTGCGCAGGAATCTTCTGGTCATGCAGGGAAACGGAGGAACAGCCTCCTCGAAAATCGCAACCAGGAACGCGGTACAGACCGTGATGTCCGGACCGGCATCGGGTGTCATCGCGGCGGCATATACTGCGAACTCGGCAGGCTTTGCGAACGTCGTGACCTACGATATGGGCGGCACGTCGACGGATGTGGCGCTGATCCAGGACGGCGTGCCCCTGATTTCCTCGGAGCTTGAACTCGAATATGCGATGCCCATCCACGTGCCGATGGTCGACGTGCATACGGTCGGAGCCGGTGGCGGATCGATCGCGAACGTCAACGAGGCGGGCATGCTTCAGATCGGTCCAAGAAGTGCCGGCGCAATTCCAGGCCCGATCTGCTTCGGCCGTGGCGGGAAAGAACCGACCATCACCGATGCAAACCTTGTTCTTGGAAGATTGAATCCCCAGAAGCTGCTCGGTGTCGACAAGCACGTGACACTGGCGCACGTGGCCGAAGCTATCGAGAGCCAGGTCGGCCGCTTGCTCGGATTGGGCGCGGAGGAGGCTGCCGCGGCGATCTTGCGGGTCGCAAACGACAAGATGGCCGGGGCGGTCAGATTGGTTTCGCTCTCCCGTGGCCATGACCCGCGCGATTTCGCGCTGCTGGCCTTCGGCGGGGCAGGTCCCCTGCATGCGGTCGCTCTCGCGAAGGAGTTGAACATTCCTGACGTGCTGATTCCGGCGCGTCCAGGACTGACCAATGCCTTCGGTTGCCTGGTCGCAGATTTGCGCCGCGACTTCGTAAAGACCGTCAACAAGCCTCTCGCTGCGCTGACGGGCGACCAGCTGAACACCATTCTGGATGAGCACGTCGCTGAGGGAAGGCGCGTGATTGCGGCCGAAGGCGTAAAGATTTCCGACGTCGTCGTCATCCACACGGTCGATATGCAATTCCAGGGACAGACCCATGTCTTGAATGTCATCATGCCGCAAGGCCGGGCCGATCCGGCCACACTCCACGTTGCGTTTGCGGAAGCCTATTGGCAACGTTTTCGCGTGGCGCTTCCCGAGATCAAGCCCGTCGTGGTCAATCTGAGCACCGCGGTCATTGGCAAGAGGGAGGCCCTCTCGGTCAGCATTCTTGTCGGCAAGGATATGGCTTCGACGATAGACGGTGCGCTCACTGGCAGCCGACGTGTCTGGTTCGAAGAGGGCTGGATGGATACGCCGATCTATCAACGAGACCGTTTGCCTCTGAACAGCGAATTTGTCGGACCGGCAATCCTGGAGCAGCTTGATGCGACCACGGTCGTGGAGCCGGGGGATCTCGCGCGCATCGACGCCGTCGGCAATCTCGTTATCAGAGTAGTGGGAAGGACCTGACATGAAGAAGATCGATCCGGTCACGCTGGCCGTCATTCAAAACGGCCTGCAACAGGTCTGCAACGAAATGGACATGG
Organism: Bradyrhizobium sp.; assembly: GCA_028290305.1. The sequence goes on along the minus strand of JAQGKC010000083.1, from coordinate 58,448 downwards.
CCTTCGTTCGGGCCGCGTTCAGCCCCGTGATCGCGGAGGGGTTGGACCGTTCGGATGGAATCTATCATCGCGAGACGGGCGAGCTCATTGCCCAGGGTGAATTAGGCTTGCCCATTTTTGTCGGGACGATGCAATTTTCGACAAAAGCGGTGATCGATCGGGCGAAGACAGTCGAGGAGGGCGACATCTTCATTGTCAATGATCCCTACATGGGCGGTACGCATCTGATGGATGTCAAATTCGTCAAGCCGTTTTTCTATCGCGGGCGCCTCTTCGCCTGGCTCGCCAATACCGGCCATTGGCCCGACACCGGCGGCATGGTGCCCGGAGGTTTCTCGGCAAAGGCGACCGAGGTAGAGCAGGAGGGTCTTCGGTTGCCGCCGGTCAAGCTCTTCAAGAGCGGCGAACTCGATCAAGAGATCCTTTCGATCATATTGTCCAACATCAGAATATCCGAACAGCGGATTGGCGACATCAGGGCTCAGGCTGCGGCGCTCGAGATCGGCGAGCGCCGCCTCACTTCGTTGCTTGATCGATATGGAGAGGACACGGTGGAGGAGTCGATCGCCATTCTAAAGGACGTTGCGACAAAGCAGATGAGGGCGAAAATCGCGACAATCCCTGACGGCGAATATTCGGCCATTACGGTAGTGGACTCCGACGGTGTCGTGGACGAACCACTCTTCATTCGCCTTAAAGTACGGAAGATCGGTCCGGATCTGGAGTTCGACCTGTCCGAATCGAGCCTGCCATGCAAGGGCCCGATGAACAGTGTAATCGCGACCACAAAATCCGCAGTATATTTGGCGGTGAAGCACATCTTCCCGGAGGTCTCGATCAATTCGGGGACTTTCGAGCCTTTAATTATCCCGACGCCCGTTGGCACCTTCCTGGATGCTCAATATCCGCGTCCTGTCTCGGGCTGCGCGGCGGAAGTGAGCCAACGCATTGCGGAAGCGGTTTTCCTTGCGTTCGCTGAGGCAATTCCGGATCGCTTGTTCGCTGCGCCCGCAGGTACCAGCGGAAATCTGGCGATCGGTGGGACGGATCCCGCCACCGGGAAAAACTACGTCATGTACATCGTGACCGGCGGCGGCTATGGCGGATCCATGGAGACCGACGGTATCTCCAATGGTTGCTCCACGATTGGAATATCCAAAACGCCCCCGATCGAAATTCTCGAACAGCGCTTCCCTGTTCTGTTCGAGGAGTTCGCCCTCGCCGAGGGCTCTGCCGGCCTGGGTGCCCATCGCGGGGGATTTGGAGTGAGCTACACTGTCCGGTTGCGGCGAGGCGAGGCCCGGGCATCTTTCGTGATGGATCATGGACGCGTCGGGCCGCCCGGAATTTTGGGAGGCGCCGACGGTGCCCCCAACCGGATCGCAATTCTCCAGGGTGAGAAGACCTTCACGCCGGTGCATCTTTCGAAAGATCAGGATATCGAACTGCAGCCGGGCGATCTGATCCGCATCTGGACGCCTGGTGGGGGCGGCTACGGTGACATCGCCAACCGAGACAAGGCTTTGATCGAACGGGATCGGGTTCGTGGATATTTCGGACCGCCGGAGGCTGAACTGATGTCCCCTCTAATCGTCTCTCGGCTTCGGTCCGGGCAGAAAGTTTCTGCATGAGACTGGATGAAAGCCTCAAGATGGCTTGCACCATCCTTCCAGCTGCAGCATGGGTCGGTTGGAGATCTGGTCGCGCACCGGCGTAGGCGGACCTGCGGCACTGTCGCCTCGGCGAGACCCACCAACACACGCGCAGGTCTTGGACCACGAGGTCCCAAGGCCGTCCGGTGTCCAGAGACGGCATCCCGTCGCGGACCGGGAAATATTGTCTAAATCAGGCGGACTCGCTATCACGCCAGATACCTACCGGTGCAACCAATTATGGTCGTTTGAAAGAGAGACACTCATGACGCGAAAACCGGCATTCAAAACTTCGCCCTCCAATTCGGCAATCAAGGAGGTGCAGACGATTCCGGAGCGCAGCGTGGATATGCCCTATGCTCCTGCCATTCGCGTAGAGAGCCCATGCGGGTTGCTTTTCATATCGGGTGCCACGCCATCGCCGCTCTACCATAAGCATCCTCACATCATCGATGAGCACGATCATCCGAACCGCATCGAGGACCAGACGCGCCGCGCGATGGAAACCATCAAAACCATCCTCGACCATGAAGGGCTGACCTGGACCGATGTGGTGAAGGTGACGAAATATCTCACGGATATTCGCGATCAGGACGGCATGGTGGCGGTGCTCAAGGAATATTTTGGATCCTGGACACCGGCGAGCACGACGGTTTGCGTCAATCAACTGTCGACGCAGGGCGCGCGCGTGGAACTCGATATGATTGCCGCGTTCCCAAAAGGCAGTTGAAGAAAAAGCCGCCATCTCCCCGTCATTCGGTGGTCGCTCAAGTTGAACGGAGTTGCATCTGCTCGAGAACTGCGCGGCCAAGCAAGCCGTAGGGGTTCGCGAAAGTCTCCATCATTTCGAAGTGATTGTAGTTCTCGTTTACGAAATATTGCACGGGCTTGTTGGCAGCCTTCAGCGCGGCGGCAAAATCGCGGGTCTGACGTTGAAATTCGGGCGTCTCATAGGTGCCGTGCGCGACAACCAGCGGCGTATCGATCCTGGCAAGGTGTCGTTGCGTGCTGAGACGGTCCTCGATTTCATCGGTGAATTTCACATATTTCGAGCGTGCGGAAAGCCGGACCGGCTTGAGCTCGTACATGCCGCTTGAAAGCACCGCGCCTTTGATGACGTTGCCGGGTAGATCGAAATCCCTGCGCCAATCCGTCAGCAGGGCGACGCCCGCGAGATGCGAGCCGGAGGAGAAGCCTGACAGGTAGACGCGCTCCGCGTCACCTCCAAAACTCTGCGCATTGCGCACGGTCCATGCAATGGATCGCTGAACCTGCTCCAGCATCGGCATCAGCTCGCCTTTCGTCTCGTCCACCGAAATGAAGTCCGGCACGACGTAATGTGCGCCGGCGTTCATCAGCATTTCGGCCGGAAAGGCGTAGTCGGTGGCCGGACGCTGGTGCCAGGCCCCGCCATGAATGTGAATGTGGATCGGCGCATTCGGCCGCCGGGTGGAATAGACTTCGAGCCGTTCGATCGCTGTCGGGCCGTAGTTGAAGCGTTTGGGCTCGCCAACACGCGTTCTCATCGCGATGCTGTTTGAAGCATAGCGCTTTATGACCTGTTCGAGATTTGGCGCGTATTTCGATTGATCATAGGCATCGTCCAGCTGCTTTTGATCCATGTTGAGCCAGACCGCTGGCCCTTTTTCTGGAGGCGTTGCTGGAGATTGCTGCGCGAACGCCGCGCCCGATGTTGTCGCGACGACGCCTGCCGAAATCCCCGCAAGTATCGTCCGGCGGTCCATCAAACCGTCGTTGTTCCGTTCAGCCATATCATTCTCTCCCGGATATATCGGTGGGATCGATAAGCAAGAATCGTGCAGCGGCCAAATGTCATTGTCGTGATGCGACCCTACGCGGCCGATTCCCAGATGCCGTCTCGAACTTGCTTTCGTGCGAGTTCGCAGAGCATATCGTAAAATCGCTCGGCTGCTACACCGAGCGAGCGGGTCTTCGGCCGCGCGACAAGCCAGGTAATGAAGAGATCGCTGATCGGACTCGCTGTGATCTTGTTTTGCGCAAGTAAAGCGCGAACGCCGCAGGCGGGCAGGACCGTATAGCCCAGTCCCGCCATTACGAGGTCCGTCATCAGCGGAAGTGTGTTGGCTTCGAACCTCACATTCGGCTGTAATCCATGGACGCCCAGTCCTGTTTCGATCGTCAATCGCAGACTGTTTGGGCGGGTTGTCAAAATGAGAGGCAGGTCAGCCAGTGTTTTAATCGGGGTTTCCCGTCGCATCGACAGCTTCGCGCCGACCGATCCAACCAGGAGCATGCGCTCGCGGCCCAGTTGTCGCGCGGCTACGCCGTGACCCGGTTCGTGTGTGTTGGTGACGGCGACGTCGATAAGGCCGTTGGCGACGAGGTCGCGCAGCTGACCGCTGGTTTCCTCGATGATGCGGACCACGATTCGCGGGTATGCGGCGTTGAAATTCCTGACCAGGGGAACAGCGATAAGCCCGCGTGGCGATGGTGGAATTCCAAAAGCCACCTCGCCAGATGGCTCCAGCGAAACTGCAGCAACATCGGTCTTTAAGCTGCGTAACTGCCGCTCGATGCTTTGTAATCCCTCGTGCAGCAGTTTGCCGGCCTCGGTCAGCATCATGCCGCGCCCGCCCCGTACGAAAAGCGGGGTCTGAAACTGATCTTCAATGGCCTGAATTTGTCGGCTGAGCGTTGGTTGTGAAACGCGCAAGGATTGGGCTGCGCTGCTCAGGTTTCCGTGCTCGATCACTGCAAAGAAATACTGGATTTTTCTGAGGTCCATGCGCCTGCTCCTGCGCCAAAGTATACATTTACTGAATAGATCATATAACAAAAATTCGATTGCTGCATGGCGGCCCGATTGCTACGTTTGCGTGACTCGGACGGATTGAACGCAACGGAGCCAGCCATGCGACCTCTCCTGCGACTGAGCGCAATATTTGCGAGCATCACGCTGGCGCTGACGATGAGCGCGAACGCACAAGAGCCAATTCGGATCGGCGTGCTGTTGCCATTCACCGGCCCTTTGGCAAAAAATGGAATCGAGAACTGGGAGGCCATGCAAATCGCGCGCGACATGATCAATGAACGCGGTGGCGTGAATGGCCGAAAGATCGAATACGTGCAGGGCGATGCGACGAATCCCAATGCGGCGATCAGTGAAACCGAGCGGCTCATCACCAAAGACGGCGTCAAGATCACGACAGGTTCATTTGCTTCACCCATCGCGATTGCTGTGAGTCAGGCCGCGGAACGTCACAACGTGTTTCACTGGGAGACCACCGGCGCCGCCGAGATCATCACGCGCCGCGGCTTCAAGTACACTTTTCAGGTCGGTGCGCCCGCCCGTAAGTATGGTCAGGCCGCGGTTGACATCGTGCTTGACGATCTCAGCAAGCGGCTGAAGAAGCCGGCATCGGATCTGAAAATCGCACTGCTTTGGGAAAACCGGGCGTTCGGTAAATCCGTCGGAGACGGCATCCGGGCCTACTCGCAAAGCAAGGGGATCAAGCTCGTCTATGACGAAGGCTACGATCAGACCGCGACGGACATGACCCCGATCGTGCAGAAACTGAAGGATGTCGCGCCGGACATTCTGATCGCGATCTCATTTCCCAACGACGCGATCCTGTTTCAGCGAAAGGCCAAGGAGCTCGATTTCAACGTAGCGGCCTTCATCGGCGTCAGCGCCGGCTATTCTTCGCCGGACCTGCGGGATTCCATCGGCGATTCCGTGAACGGCATTCTTGTCGCGGATTTTCCGCCCAAGGTGAACGAAAATGTGCTGAATCCCGAGATCAAGAAAATCGCCGAGGAGTTCTACAAGCGTTACGAAGCCAAGCTGAAGCGTCCACCCGCGGGGCACGCGACGGCGGGTTTCTCGGCGATCTGGGCCCTGTTCACCGAGGTCTTGCCGAAGGCCAGGACGTTTGAGCCCGACGAACTGCGTGAAATCGCGTTGAAGCTGGATCTGCCCGAGGGATCGCTGGTCAACGGCAGCGGCATCAAGTTCACAAACTTCGATTGGGCCGATGATCCCAAGGATGCCGGCCAGAACCTGCGGGCGTCGATCGGTGTCTGGCAGTGGACCAAGACCGGAAACGAGGAAGTATTCCCGCCAAGCCTCGCGACCCACGAGCCAATGATGGTGCCGCTGCCGAATTGGAACAATCGCTAACCTGATCGCGCGGGAGACCGGGTTCCGCATCCCTGACGCTGTTGGGCAAACGCCATGAGCACCATCGTCCAACTCGTCCTGTCCGGTATCCTCATCGGCAGCATTTACGCCTTGATGAGCATCGGCCTGACGTTGATCTTTGGCGTCCTGCGCATCGTCAACTTCGCCCACGGCGAGTTCCTGATGATCGCGATGTACGGCGCCTGGGCGTTTACCCAACTGTTCGGGCTTAACCCTTATATCGCTTCTATCGCGATCGTGCCGGCGATGTTTCTGTTTGGCGCGGTCGTATACTGGCTGGTCATCAGCCCTGCATTGGATAAGCCGCATCTGGCGGTCGTGTTTGCGACCATGGCGCTGTCGATCTTCCTGCAAAATGCGGCGCTGATGGTGATGACCGCGGATCTTCGGGATATTCCCCCGATCTTCAATCATTCAATTGTCATTGGGCCGATCTACCTCAAGGTCGAACTGTTGCTGGGCTTCCTGATAACGCTGCTTTGCACGTTCGCGTTGCAGTGGATGATCAGGAGGACTTATCTCGGCAAGGCGATCCGGGCGACCGTGCAGGACGGTGAAGCCGCGATGTTGATGGGCGTTCCGGTGCCTCGCATTTTTCTCATCACCTTCGCGTGCGGATCTGCGCTGGTGGGACTTGCCGCCTGCGTGATGGTTCCCTTGTTTTCGGTATTCCCTTCGGTCGGGCTGAACTTCGTCCTGATCGCCTTTGTCATCGTCGTATTGGGCGGGATGGGAAGTATCGAAGGCGCATTGTTTGGCGGCATCTGCGTCGGCGTGGTGCAATCCCTCAGCAGCTACTACGTGGCGCCGGCTTTCGGTCAGATGTTCTTCTTCATCCTGTTCCTGCTGGTGATGATCTTTCGCCCGAATGGACTTCTTGGTCAGCAGGGTGCTGCGACCCTCGGCATGAACGAGTAGCGCCCGATGTCGACCGTGACAGCCAGAGCAGCCAGTACAAGACGCATCCCGGCGATGCCGCAGCGTGGACAGATTTCTTGGTTCGAAATTCTGCTGCTGCTGATGTGTTGTGCGCTGGTCGCCTCCGGCATCGCCCCCAGTTTGCAGGATGTCATGCTGCTGAGCTTCCTGTTTGGCGGCCTGGCACTGGCCTGGAATATCGCAGGCGGCTATGCCGGCTTGATCTCATTTGGCCATTCGGCCTTTTTCGGCGTCGGCGCCTACGCCTCCACGATCCTTTTGCTGCGCTATGGCATTACGCCATGGATCGGGATCTGGATCGGTGCGCTGATAGCTGCGGCCCTTGGCTCGGTGCTGGCGTTGATCTGCGCGCGGCTGCGCGGCCCGTTCTTCATTCTCTCGACCCTGGCCTTTGCCGAGGTCGTTCGCATTGGCGCATTGAACTGGTCGTCACTGACCGGAGGGCCGGAAGGCTTGTCGATCATGCCGGCGCCAAATTGGGTCAGCATGGTCTTTGCGTCGAAGACCACCTATGCCGCGCTGATGCTGGGCTATCTCGTCCTGGTTTATGCCGTAACAAAGGGGCTCGAAGCTTCCCGCTTCGGTTATTATCTCCTTGCCATTCGCGACAATGAAGATGCCGCCGGGGCAGCGGGTGTCAATCCGCTGCTCGGCAGGACCGCGGCTATGGCCCTCAGCGCCGGTCTGACGGGCATCGGTGGATCGTTGTTTGCGCAGTATTTCCTTTACCTCGATCCGACCTATGTGATCTCGCCGGAGCTCTCATTCCAGTTCGCACTGTTGTCCGCCGTCGGCGGACTGGGGACGGTCATAGGGCCCGTGCTTGGCTCGTTCCTGATCACGCCACTCTCCGAATTGCTGCGCTCATATCTCGGCAGTTCGGCGGTCGGGCTGCATCTTGTGATCTACAGTTTCGGGTTGATCGTCGTCATGCTGTATTTCCCGGCGGGCCTGGCCGGGGCATTGAACAGACTGACCCGCCAAAGGCCGTTCACATGAGCGTGCTTCTGCAGGTCCGCAATGTCAGCCGCTCGTTTCGTACGACGCGTGCCGTCGACGATGTCAGCTTTGAGGTGCAGCCCGGAGAGCTGCTCGGCCTGATCGGGCCGAACGGCGCCGGCAAGAGCACGCTGTTCAATCTCGTTGCCGGCGTCCTCCCGCCGTCGTCAGGTCAGATATTGTTTGGCGGCAAGCCCATCACCGGCTGGAAATCCCACGACATTGCGCGCGTCGGCATTGCCCGCACGTTTCAGATCCCGAAGCCATACCGGCAATTATCTGTTATCGAGAACGTCATGCTCAGCGCCTTCCTGCGGGAAAAGTCCCTCGCGGGCGCGCGCAGGCTGGCGGAAGCCACGCTCGCCGATGTCGGACTTGCCGATTATTCCAGCACGCCCGCGAGCTCCCTGACGGTTGGCCTCTTGAAACGGCTCGAAGTGGCGCGGGCCCTTGCGATGCGGCCGAAGCTTGTGCTGTTCGATGAGATCATGGCCGGCCTTACGCCAACGGAAGTGGGCACCATGACGAAATTCGTGGCGGGGCTGCCGGCGCGTGACATCACCGTGATCTGGGTCGAGCATGTGCTTTACGCGATCATGAAAACCGCAACGCGCATGATCGTGATCAATCGCGGCAAGCTGATTGCAGAGGGCACGCCGGCTGCGCTGGCGCGCCACCCGGCTGTGGTCAAAGCCTATCTCGGCGAGGAGATGGACCTTGCTTGAGGTCAAAAATCTCAACGCCTTCTATGGCGCCGTGCAGGTGCTGCACGATGTGAATCTGTCCGTCGGTGCTGGCGAGATCGTCGGTCTGGTCGGCGCGAATGCTGCCGGCAAGAGCACGCTGATGTTCACGATCGCAGGACTGAGGACTACCCATCAGGGCCAGGTGCTGCTTGACGGCGTCGCCGTGGACAATCTGCCTGCCTATGAACGGCCGAGCAGAGGCTTGGTGCTGGTGCCGGAGCGGCGGCGGCTGTTTCCGTTCATGACAGTCCTGGAAAATCTCGAGGTCGGTGCCTATTCCACAGCCGCCCGTTCTGTCGCAATGCAGACGCTCGACGAGGTATTTGCGTTGCTTCCAGTCCTCGCCGAGCGGCGCAAGCAGGTGGCAGGCTCAATGAGCGGTGGCGAACAGCAGATGCTGGCGATCGGCCGGGCCCTGATGGCCAAGCCGCGCGTCCTGCTGCTTGATGAGCCGACCGAAGGTCTGGCTCCCATCTACGTAAAGCTATTGTTCGACCTGATCATCGACCTGCGCGCCAAGGGGCTGACCGTGATGATCGTCGAACAGAATGTCCACCATGTTCTGCGTGCGGCCGACCGAGCCTACGTGCTGGAGAACGGCCGGATCGTCATGGAGGGGCAAGGCGAAACCCTTTTGAACGATGATCGCCTGAAAACTGCTTACCTGGGACTTTGATGATGATTACCGATATCCACTGTCACTTCGTGCCGGAAGATTTCTTCAGATTTGCCCAATCGAGGAATGAATTCGCCATCAAGGTCAAGCGACAGGAGGGCGACGCTGTTGATCTCGATATTCGCGGCATGCATTTTGGTCTCAACACGACATTCTTCGACATGCGCAAGCAAGTTGAGCGGATGCAGCGCGACGGCGTCGAGCGCACGATCCTGTCGCTGGCTACGCCGTTCATTGACTATCATCTCGATACGAAACTCGCGGTCGAGGCGGCGCGGGTCTTCAACGATGCCCTGGCCGGCGCAATCGCGCCTGACCGGACGCGGTTTGGCGGATGGGCGTTGCTGCCGATGCAGGAGCCCGAGGCTGCGGCGCAAGAGTTGCGCCGATGCGTCCGCGATCACGGCTTTGTCGGCGGCCATGTCGCGTCCAACGTCCGCGGGGTCTATCTGCACGATGCGCAGTTTGAACCCATCTTTCGGATGGCGGTCGACCTCGATGTGCCGTTGTTCGTGCATCCGGCTGATCCGCTCGGCAAGGACCGCACCAAAGAATACGAGCTGACCATCGTTGCAGGCTATCTGTTCGACAACACGATCAATATCCTGAAAATGATCTGCTCGGGGTTTCTCGATCGGTGGCCGGATCTCAGGCTTGTCTGCGCGCATGCCGGCGCGTTCAGCCCGATTCTTCGGGCGCGGATGCAGCGTGAAGTCGATACCAACCCGCAACTTGCCGCCATGCTGAAAATGCCCGTCGGGGATTATTTGCGCCGGCTGTATTTCGACACCATCTGTTTCGAGCCGGCGATCTTGCGCTACGTTGCCGACGTCGTTCCGGTCGAGCATCTTTTGCTGGGGAGCGACGCACCGTTTCCGCTCGGCGAGCCCAATCCGGTGACTTTTGTTCGGAATGCATTGCCGGCGGACCAGGCCGAACTCATTCTCAATCGCAACTTTGATCGTTTGATTGGAGCCTGACATGGACATCCGCCGGCTGCTGTTGGTCAAGGACGTGGTCTACGCCGAGGGCGGACTGCCCTCCATTACACCGGTGACGCGCGTTGCGGCATGCGCCGTGATCGCCAATCCGCTGGCCGGCCGCGCGCTGGACGATCTGCAGGAACTTATTCCATTCGGCGCCGAACTGGGAGAACTGCTGGTGCAGGAGGCGTTGAAGCTGCTTCCACGCCCAGCGGTCTCCTATGGCAAGGCAGCGATCGTCGGTGTGTCCGGCGATATCGAGCATGCGGCGGCGATCCTGCACCCACGCATGGGCAAACCCATGCGAGATGCGATCGGCGGCGGCCAGGCCATCATTCCATCCAATGTGAAAATAGGCGCGGTGGGTTGCAGCATCGATGTTCCGCTTGGCCATAAGGATGATGTCTGGTCGTTCGATCAAATTGACACGCTCAGCGTTACCGTCGGCAATGCACCGCGTCCCGACGAGATTGTTGTGATTGTCGCACTGGCAGACGGCGGAAGACCACGCCCCCGCGTTTCCAAGGCCGGCGCCGTGGCGCCGCGCGCGTCAAGCTGAAACAATGGAAACAAGGCGCAAGCCTGATTTTCCAAGGCGCGACCATCTGCGTTCAAAACATCTTTTATCTCGCACGCGAACGCGGCGGCTTGCGGGCTTGTTTCTGGATGGCTTCGCCACGGCGGTCGCTTAAATCCGCGGATTTCTCGGTTGGCTGGAAACCTAACAGGGTGGATATCTTTCGACCGGCTTCGCAAACCAGCTTCCCGTATTCCAAAAGCTTGTCATCGCTAATTCGTGCATTCGGACCATAGAGGCCGACCGAGCCGACGACGCTGCCTCTGTGATCGAAATAGGGAGAGGAGACTGCGACGGCGCCCACAAATATTTCGCCGCGGCTGATAGCGTATCCATTGCGCCGCGCCAATTCGAGCGACTGTTCCAGATGGGCTCGTTGCGCACCCGTCGGCATGTGGGAAAGAAATTCAGCCTGGCGGTGTGGCTCCATGAAGGCCAGTATGGCCTTGCCGGTCGATCCCTGAGTAATCTTCAGTGAATCGCCAACGCCGCGGCTGATCGAAAGCACGTGTCTGCTCTCGCATTCGAGGATGCAGATGCCGTGGTCTTCCTGCAACCTGAACAAAGCGGCTGTTTCGCCGGTGGCTTCGCGCAATCCTTCCACAATCGGCCGGGCCACCACCACGACTTCCAGGCCCTTTAGCCACACATGCGAGAGCTTCATCACGCCGTGGGCGAGCATGAAACGCTGCGGATCGCCTTCGGAGTGAATGAGGCCGCGCGATGATAACGTGTGAAGAAGCCGATATAGCGTGGGACGGCTCAGTCCGACACGCTTTTGAATTTCGACAACGCTCATCGACGGCTGATCAGCACTGAAACATTGCAGGATCGCGATGGCGCGATCGACGGCCCGTACACCGGTTACCCCATCTTCCGCATTGGGGGAGGGTGCCTTGCGTGCTTTCGGCATTGGATCCTGCAAAACTGTTGATGAGATGGTCGCGACGAATATCGTTTCGCAACGGCGGATCATACCGAGCCACCGGGCCTCACGAAAGCTCGATATCCGTCAGCGGTTGGCGATGCCGCGAAATCGGCGCGCCGGGCCTCACTTGTCTGCCTCGTCCGTCGCGTCTCAAGATTTTCCATTCACCGCGCGTCTATGGGGCGGGCCAGCCAAACTTGACGACCCTCCAGCCATCATATTATCATTATGATAATGATGTCCACCAGATGGACATGGCAATTCCCGGGAGGATTGAATTGATTCAGCTCTGCGGCCAGTTCGGCAGATCGCGCAAATGCCTGGCGATATCGATGATCACCTTTGTCATGGTCTCAGGTTCGGCGGTTCACGCGCAGAGCGATGGCTCTGGCATATCGGACGGTGTGGTCCGCATCGGCGTCCTTGGCGACTATGGAAGCGGCCGTGATCTCGGCGGGCCGGGCTCGGTAACGGCTGCAAAGCTTGCCGCCGAAGACTTTCACAACACCGTGCTCGGCAAGCCGATCGAGATCATATCGGCGGATCATCAGAACAAGCCCGACGTCGCGGTCGGGATTGCGCGGCAATGGTTCGACGTCCAACATGTCGATGCCGTCACGGACCTCGCCGTGAGTTCGGTTGGCTTGGCCGTGGCCGGACTGGCGACCCAATTTAATCGCAGTGCGCTGGTTTCCGGTGCGGCAACTTCTGAGCTGACGGGGGCCAAATGTTCGCCTGTGATTACCCATTGGGCGGATGACACCTACGCCCTGTCGGCTGGTCTCGTCGGCGAACTGAGCAAGCGGGTCGGCAAGGATTGGTATTTCGTCGCGGTCGACTACTCCTTCGGCTCGGCGATGGTGCGCGATGCGTCCAAGGCGATCGTCGATTCCGGCGGAAAAGTGGTTGGGACCGTACGATATCCGTTCAACACCACTGATTTCTCCTCCTTTCTTCTCGCCGCGCAGAGTTCGGGCGCCAAGGTCGTCGCGCTCGCTGGCACAGGTGCGGACACTGTCAATGCCGTCAAGCAGACCCATGAATTTGGTCTGCAGAGTTCTGGCCAGACCATCGTCGGAATGCTGACTTTCATATCGGACGTCCACTCCATCGGGCTAAAAGATGCGCAAGGAATGTACATCGCGGCGCAATATTATTGGGACGATGACGACGCAACCCGCGCGTTCGCCAAGCGATTCTTCGATGTCGAGAAGCGCGAACCGACCAAGCTCCAGGCTGCGACCTACGCGTCGGTGCACCACTATCTCAGAGCAATCGAAGCTGCCGGCACCGACGAGGCCAAAGCCGTTAACGCCGAGATGCGGAAGCTGCCGGTGGATTTCTTCGGCAGGCCCGCTCACATTCGCAGTGACGGCCGGGTCGTCTATGATCTCTCTCTGTACCGCGTGAAAGCGCCATCAGCCAGCCGGTACGCCTGGGATTACTATGAAAAAATCTCGGTCATTCCGGGGGACAAGGCGTTCCGGCCCGAAAGCGACGGGGCGTGCAATCTCAGCAAGTGATCGTTGACGCAGACGGCGCGTTAAATTGTCAGGTTGGCCTATCGAACGGCGCTACGCGAGCGAGACGAATTTACAGCGGATTTTCAAGCGAAGGAGAAGCCCATGGCCCGGAAGAGCGATTTCGATCAGCTGGTCGACGTCAACAAAGGCTTCATCAGCCGCGAGATCTTCGTGGATTCGGACATCTACAAGGAAGAATTAGACAAAGTTTTCACGCGGGCGTGGCTCATGGTCGGTCACGAAAGCCTGATTCCAAATCCCGGCGATTTCTATACGTCGCGAATGGGAGAGGAGTCGGTCATCCTTTGCCGCGACAAAAAAAGTGAAATCCACGTTTTCCTGAATTCGTGCCGGCACCGGGGCATGAAAGTGTGCCGATACGAATCAGGGAATACCTCGCTGTTCACCTGTCCCTATCATAGCTGGACCTACACCACGGACGGCAAGTTGCAAGGTGTCCCTCTTTACAGGTCGCTGTACGACGGCGTTCTCGACCGGGAATTGAACTCGCTGGTGTCTGTTGCCAAGCTCTGCAATTACAAAGGATCGATTTGGGCGTCATGGGACAAGGATGCCCCTGACTTCATCACCTATCTCGGCGATGCAAAGATCCACCTCGACCAGGCCCTCGACTGTCGCGATGGCCGGGAGGGCGGCTCCGAGGTGATCGGCGTGCACAAATGGGTGTTTCCTGCGAACTGGAAGTTCGCGGCGGAAAATTTCCTTGGCGATACCTATCACAATCCAAGCCACCGGTCGGTTGACCTGATCGGCATTGGACCGAGCGCTGCCGCAGGCAAGAAGGGCCGTCGCGATGACGAACTGGAAAAGGCGCAGCACGTCTGGATAAGTTTTCCGGCTGGTCACGGCGTGCACAGTGCTGTCCAGCCCGATGCGAACGAGTATGTTGAATCTTTCCTCGACAACCCGGTCCTCGAGCAGTATTTCCGACACTGTTTTGAAGAGAGAAAACGGCGGCTCGGTGAGCAAGCCAAGCTGTTGCCATTCGTCGGCACCATCTTCCCCAACACCTCCTATCATGGGCGTCAGCCGCGCGGGCTCTGCGCCTGGCATCCCCACAGCCCGACCTCTACAGAAGGGTGGCGTTTCTTTCTCGTCGACAAGGATGCGCCGAACGAAGTCAAAGACTATCTTCGCCGCTACTACATGCGTTACTCGGGGCCGGCTGGCATGACCGAGCAGGACGACATGGAAAACTGGCTCTACGCGACAGCCGCGAGTACTGGCACGATCGCAAGACGCTATCCATTCAACTATCAGCAATCGATGGGAGCGTTCTCGACCGACCATCAACTCGGCGGCGAGGTCAGCACGCAGATCACCGAGCAGATTGCGCGCGGCTTCTATCGCCGGTGGACATCGTACATGAATGGCGGCGACTGGCGCGAACTGCTGGGAGCGCCGGCGGGAAACAGGCAGGCTGCAGAGTGACACAAGACGGCAAAGTCGTTCTCGTCAGTGGTGGCACCTTCGGAATCGGACGTGCGATCACACTTGGTCTTGCCCAGCGCGGACATTCCGTTCTGGCATTCGGTCTCGAGGCACCGCAGGTCTCCAGCACCGCTCAATCAGCGATACCTGGCCTTCGCGCCGAGCTTTCGCAGCGAGGACTTGAGGCGACATTGATGGAAGCGGATGTCTCGCAGGCCGACGATGTGGCGAAGGTCGTCGACCGTGCGCTGACGCAGTTTGGCCGCGTCGATGCCGTCGTGAACAACGCTGCGATCGGACCACTAGGAACGGTGCTTGATACCGACGAGGCGCTGTTCGACAGAATCATGGCTGTCAACTTGAAGGGGCCGTTTCTGACGAGCCGCGCCGTCATTCCACATATGATCCGCCAGGGTGGCGGCTCGATTATCAATATCGGGTCCGGCGCCGGCTGGGGCAAGCCGAACATGGCCGTCTATAGCGCGAGCAAAGGCGGACTGGTCGCGCTGAGTGCCGCGCTGGCCTACGATTTCCTTCATGATCGCATCCGTGTGAACACCGTCATTCCGGGTGGTGGCGGAATCGTCAGCGGCATGAGTCTCGGCCGCGTTGGCGGCGATGAAAGCCGTTTCGGCAAGGGAGCGCCCGGCACCGCGGCGGGCCGGGTGGCGACCGGTGACGACGTCGCCAATGTCGTCGCATTCCTGTTGTCGGCTGAAGCGGAGACGCTCTCAGGGACCGTGATCGATGTCGGGTGCTTCTCGCATCAGGGCGGTCCGGTGCCATCCAAGCCCTCGACCGCCACGGCCTCTTAGCACGATGCGCAACCCGAAAAGGACATCCCCATGAACGCAGTCGTTCAGGACAAGGAAAAGGGCGCCGCGCCGCCCGCCGCGAACTCCTCCATCGAGCGGTCAGCCGCGTATTATCGTCTGAAAGCCGACATCGAGGACTTCTACTTCCACGAGGCTGATCTGCTCGACGATCGCCGGTTTCGCGATTGGCTGGACATTCTGGCCGACGACATAACCTACTTCATGCCGATCCGGCGAAACGTGAAGTTCGGCCAGCATGCCGCACGGGAAAATACCAGGATCGGTGAAGGCATCAGCTGGTTCGACGAAGACAAGTGGACGCTCACCAAGCGGGTAGAGCAGATCCTCACCGGCGTGCATTATGCCGAAGAGCCGCTGTCCCGGATTTGCCATATAGTGAGCAACGTCCAGATCAGAGGCGTTCGTCCCGATCTCGAACAGCCCGGGGAAATCGATGTCACGAGCCGCTTCCTGATCTATCAAAACCGCGTCGAGTATGAGACCTACACGTTTGTCGGCAGGCGAAACGACATGCTCCGGATGACTGGCGCCGGATGGAAGGTCGCCAAACGTGAAATTCTCCTTGAGCAGAATATTCTGCTGGCCAAGAACCTGACGATGTTTTTTTGAGCCGGGCCGGCGGGCGCAGAGAGTGATACAATGATAAACGTTCTGACCATCAAGCCAGGAGAACGCCTTCGGCTGCGCGAGGGCATCGTGGCGGAGGTGCTTGAGAATATGGAAGACGGCATGTGGCTGCAGGTGCGCTATCTTGAAGTTCCCAAGAGCCCGGACGATGTAGGCACCAGCGAACTCTGTCATGCTCAGGATATTCTCGAGGTTTTGAGCAATCCCGAAGGCACCTGAACGGTCAGGGCAGGAATTGTCGGACATCAACCATGCTTCGCTTTGAATACATGCCGAGCGATTTCCACCCGCTCTTTCTGTTCGTCGGCGAAGGTGCGGACCTTGCCGCGCTCGCGAAGCTGCTTCGCCGCTTTGCCGCTAGTCCGCAGGAAATGTCCGTCGCAGAACGCATTCCGGGTGCGGCATCCCGCGCCGATTTGATCCTTGCGCCGGCCGACGGAGAGTTCGGCATGCGAGATACAGGCGGCAAGTTCAGGTGGAACTTGAATAACTGGCAGGCCGCGCAGATTGCCGAGCGTATCGAACTGCTCACCCCAAAGGACAACAAGTCCGGCTCGGAGATTCTGGAGGTCGGAAGTGAGGGCGAAATTCCCGTGAAAGTGTCGCGAGGGGAATTCACGGACGATTTCCTGATCGACAAGCGATAGCGCCAGGCGCAACCCCGCAGGGCCTTTGCGCTTTATGGATGCGTGTCCGTCGCGGAGTTTTGGCTATCCTCGCCTAGGCACCCAATAATGTAAGAAGCCCGATCTCTGGGCAGGATCTGCGCAAGATCGGCCCTGTGGCGGCATTCGAGTTGCTCGAGCTGCTTGGCGCGGCGCTTTTCCGATATCAGCGGCGCCTGCCTGACCTTTCGCACCTTGATGGGTGAGCCGTCGGATTCGAACTGCAATTCATAGGTTTTACCATTCTTGTCGATCGCGGTGCAGGAGATACTGGAAATCTGTCTCATCGCGAAGTTTCCCAACTGCCGGCATATTCCACTCGACAATTCGACGAACGGCACTGGCAGGCCATCGACCTTCGGCCTGTCCTTGGAGCTTAGCAGCATCCGGTCGATGGGCAGTTCGTATAGATTATCTTGTTTCCGGCCATTTTCACCCGAGAACGAGACGATGTGGCTATTGTCAGTTGGGTCGTCGAGAGCAACCGTAAAATTTGTCCGGCCTTGTTCCATATGGAAGTATGCAACGGCCCTGCACGCGAAATCGCGTCCCGCGATTTTCAGGATGCTGCACCGCCCTGACATGAGCGCGAATATATCAGTATCCGGTTCTTGTCCTTTAGCCTCATTCGAGACTAAAATTACAGGGCGTCCGGATGTCCCCAAATCGTCGGACACACCACTGGAAAACGATGGAAGAAGCGGTCTGCCATAGGACAGCTCGGCAACTGACGGAGTTATAAAGAAAATAATAGCAACAGCGAAGGCTTGCCAGCAGGGACGCATTATCGTGCTCGGTTGATAAGACATAAAATCGAATAAGTGCTTTGTAACATCAATCGGATCATAAGTTACCTGAAATTTCTGGCTTTGTGCCAGGCTCAGTAACGACTTTTCAAACTCAGGAAGTGAAGCTTACTGCCGCATTCCCGGATAGACCGCTGTTGTCACGGTCGCGGCCAAAGTCGCTCGTCTGGCGGGGCAATCTCGGTGACGAGATCCCGGATCAAGGCTTTCTTCGGCAACGGCGCAAGGGCCGTCACGCCCTCCTTCAGCCGGACCGTGCAGGCGTAATCGACCCTGCCGTCGATCAGCATCATGCATTCCTTGCAGGCGTTGGCGTTGATGCAGGAGAACCGAAACGCAAGCGACGGATCGACCTCGCGCCGAAGCGCGCGCAAGCCGTCGAGCACGGACTGGCCATGCTCGAACGTGACCTCGAAGTTTTCGACGCGCGGCGGCTCGCCGAGCGCGCCACGCTGGATCGCGAGCGTTGCCTTCATGCCGCGGCCCTCCCGGTCGATGGTGCGCTGCGGCTGAGCCGGATCTTGCCGCGCGAAAGGGCTACGAGCTGGTTGACACACCAGTTGTCGTCGAGACCCGGATGATCCTCGCGCTGATGCGCGCCGCGACTCTCGGTGCGGGCGAGCGCCGGCAACGTGACGGATTGCGCGACCAGCAGCATGTTGCGCAGGTCGAGCCAGTCGACCAGCACAGGATCAAACGCGGCTGCAGACGAGAACGGGATCTCGCCGATGTCGGTTTTCAACCGCTCGATGGCCTGCACAGCCGAACGCAGCTGGTCTTCGGTGCGGAACGGCCCAACCATATCGGCCATCAGCGCCTTCAATTCTGCAACGACCGCCGCCGGATTTGGGGCGTCGCGCCTTTGCGCGCTGCGTAACAGATCGAGCGCGGGACCAGCGGCCTGCGGCGACCAGAGCGACGAGCTCTGCAACGCACGCAGCGCGGCGTTGAGACCGGCGCGGGCGCCGAACACAAAGGCTTCGGTGATCGCGTTGCCCGATAGCCGGTTGGCGCCATTGGCTCCGCCGACCGCCTCGCCGCACGCGTAAAGACCGGGCACGCATGTTTGCAGCGTCTCGTCGACCCGCACGCCGCCCATGTGATAATGCGCGATCGGCGCGACTTCCACCGGGCGTTTGGCCAGATCGATGCCATTGGCGGCAAGCCGATCCACCACTGGCCCGAACGCGCTGCGGATCTCGGCCTCGGGCACGTGCTGGAAACTCAGATAAGCGCCGCCGGCGGGGCTGCCACGGCCGGCCTCGACTTCCCTGGTGATGGCGTAGGTCGCGAGATCGCGCGTCAGGACGTAACGGCCGTCACTGCGGTTGTCCTGCGTGGCATAGTCTTGCTCGAATTCACGCATTTCAGCATTGAGCAGCTTGCCGCCCAGCTTGTAGCGGAACGGATCCCACATGATCGGGTCCATGCCGACAAGTCTTGGCGCAAGGTGACCGATGGGAAAGAACTGCACGAACTCCATGTCGATGAGCTCGGCGCCGGCACGCAGCGCCAGCGCGTAGCCGTCACCGCCCATGTTGGAAGATGCGCTGTTGCGGCGATAAAGTCCCGTCAACCCGCCGGTTGCGATGATCACGGCCTTGGCGGCAAACGTGACGGCGTGTCCGGTCGGCAGATGCAGGGCCGTCGCGCCGCAGGCTTCGCCATCGCGAACCGCGATATCGACGATCACGAGCTCGCCGATGCGGCGGACACTGTTGGCGGCATTGAGCTGTGAGCGCAGGGTGCGCGACACCGCGGGACCGGTGGAAAGAAAATCGACATAGGCGCAACGAGGTCGATCGTGGCCGGGCGCCTGCGCCTGCTTGATATGACCGTCCTCGCGCGCCCAGCCGACTTTCCAGTCATCCATCTCGCGCAGTCGCCGCGGTCCATCCTCACACAGCAGCGCCGCAAGACGCTCGTCGCAAAGACCGCGTCCGGCCGCGAGCGTATCGGATAAATGATGCTCCCAATGATCCGGCGTCTGCTCGCCCAGCGCTGCGGCGACCGTCATTTGCGCCATGACCGTGGCACCGCCACGCCCGATCAGGCTGCGGTCGGCCAGAACAACCGCCGCGCCGGCCCGCGCGGCTTCAAGCGCCGCGTACACGCCGGCGCCGCCGGCACCGATCACGAGAACGTCGGTTTCGATATGCGTCGGCGCCGCCGCGGCACCGTTGCTTCCATTGAGAGTCATGATCGTTCCAGCTTCGCATCAGTCACTCGTTCGCACCGGCTTCTTTTACAATGCTCGCGCCGGCAGGCGGAAGGCCGGTCGGGGCATCCCAGCGCTGCGAAACCGATACGCCGTTAGCGTGGCCGTTTCCGCGACGCCGGTCTAGCAATGACCATGCCAGTCGAACTCGGCGAAGGCACGCTTGAATTTATCAGCGGCAGGCAACAATGCGGCGGCGCTCACAGTTCAGAATTGCGTACCGGAATTTTTTATGATTGAAATAGCTTCGTATAGTAGCTATTATGCAATTGCTTTAGGGCCAGCATGATGGATCGATGTCTCGCAGCATAAGAGAAACCGTCGCATGACCAATCCAGGGTTGCCGCAGTCCCGCCGGGTGAAAAACGGCGCGGAGCACATCGAAAGTGTTCGCGACGGTCGTGCGGTCTATTTGAATGGAAAACTCGTCCACGACGTTTCCGTGCATCCGGCCTACCGCAACGCGGTGGCGTCGGCCGGCGCGCTTTACGACTATCAGTCGAGGCCGGAAAACGTCGAACGCATGACCTTCGACCTTGGTGGCGGCTGCCGCGTCAATCGATGCTGGCAGTTGCCTCGCAGTTACGCCGAGCTGGCCGAGCGCCGCAAGGCCCTGGTGGAATGGGCCGAAGTCTCATGCGGATTTCTGGGGCGCTCTCCGGATCACGTGGCATCCTCCATGTCGGGCATGATGATGGGCATCGAGGTATTCGACAATTACGACGAGAAGCGCGGCCGCGCCTTTCGGGACTGGTACGACCATGCGCGGAAAAACGATCTGTTTCTAACCTACGTGATCAACAACGTGCAGGGCGACCGGTCCAAGGCGTTCGGCGATCAGGGCAAGAACGCGGAAGATATGGTTGCACGCATCGTCGATGAGGACGCAGCGGGAATCACGATTCGCGGCGCCAAGCTGTTCGCCACCAGTGCGATCATGGCGAACGAAATCTTCGTGGGCTCCGGTCAACCGCTGAAGCCGGGCGAGGAACATCTGGCCTTCTCGTGCGCGCTGCCGATGGGCACCAAAGGCCTCAATATGCTGTCGCGCAAGTCGTTCGAGGCAAGCGCGGTCAGCGAATACGATAATCCGTTGTCGTCCCGTTTCGATGAAAACGATGCGCTGATTTTCTTCGATGACGTGAAGGTTCCCTGGGAGCGCGTCTTCGTGCTGCGGAACACCGATATGTGCCGCGCACAACTTCATGACACGCCGGCACATGTCTACCAAAACTATCAGGCGCAGATCCGGCTGTCGGTGAAGTTGCGCTTTCTGGTCGGCCTCGCGAGAGGGATCGCGCGGACCATCGGCACGATCAATTTCCCGCCGGTCGTCGATGTCCTTGGCAAGCTGGCGTCGCAGGCATCCCTGATCGAAGGCATGGTGCTTGGTATGGAAGCCGGCGGCGCCATGCGCGGCGAATATTTCCTGCCCAACAGGCAACTGCTGTATGCGGCGCAGGTTCAGTCGCAGGAGATGTATCCAGTCGTCATCAACACGATCAGGGAGTTGGCGGGCGGGGCGCTCATGATGCTGCCATCATCGGCAGCCGATTTCGATAATCCGGAAATCGCCCGCATGATTTCGCTGACGCAGGTGTCTCCGGTCATGACGGGCCAGGACCGCGTCAAGCTGCTGAAATTGACCTGGGACGCCGTTGGCTCGGAATTCGCTTCCCGCCATCTGCAATACGAGATGTTCTATGCCGGCGCCCAGTTCGTCACGCGAGGTCACAGCTATCGTACCTATGATTGGGATCGTGCAACGGCGATGGCAACGCAGATCATGAACAGTTACGATCTGGAAGATTCGAAGCAAAGCGCTGGGAACATCGCTTGATATGGGTGCTCATGGTCACTCCGGTCCACACGTTCGATGATGACGCTGGATAAGCTCGCTACGAACCCGCGCCTGGTTCCAAGAGGTCTCTGATGAAACTCGATATCCGCCGCCTGCTGTCGTTTTGGGATCACAGGGAAGTCGAGGCCGGCCGTCGGCATGCGCTGCCGCTGCGCCGCGTCGGTCGCAGTGGTGGGAAACCCTTACGCCGGAGGTTATGCCGAGGATTTAAGTGAAGCGATCGAGGCCAGCGCCGAGGTCGGCCGGACCCTGGCGAAGCTCGCGGTCGAATTGATGGGGTCGTACAAGATCGAGAGTCATGGCAAGGGCGGGGTTGTCGGCCTTGGCGGCGAATTGGAGCATGCGAATGCCATGCTGACGACCGTCTTCGCCGCACCGCTGCGCGAAGCGGTTGGAGGCGCCGAGGCCTGGATCCCTTCCTTCACGAAGCTCGCGGCGCCGGGCAGTGCGATCGATGTGCCGCTCGCACACAAAGACGCTCTCTACGTCAGATCGCACTATGATGGCGTGTCGATTACCTTGCCGTCTGACGCGCCCGCGGCCGACGAGGTCGCGCTGATCGTCTGCCTGGCGAACCGGGGGCGGCTCAACGCGCGGGTCGGTGGCCTCGCGGCCAAGGATATCATCGGCAAGGACGGGCTGCGGTAAGAGGGGGATGGTTTGCGCACGGCTATTGTCAACATCGGCGTCATCGTCACGGGCGATCTGAAATCGCCGGTCGGTCCGGGCAGCGACATCCTGCTCGATAATGGCTCGATCTCCGAGATCGGCACGTTGTCGTCCGACAAGGTGGCCGCGTGCGATGTGGTGGTGGATGCCGCCGGCACGACGGCAATTCCCGGTCTGATCGACAGTCATGTTCACATCACGTTCGGGGATTACACGCCGCGCCAGCGCACGGTCGGGTATCTCGAGAGCTATCTGCACGGCGGCACCACCACCGCCATCACGGCTTCCGAAGTTCATGTGCCCGGCCGGCCGAAAGATCCGGCGGGTGTCAAGGCGCTTGCGCTGGCTGCGCGCGCCTGCTTCCTCGACTATCGGCCGGGCGGCATGCGCGTCCACGCCGGTTCGGTCATCCTCGAGCCCGGACTGACCGAGGCGGACCTCGGGGATTTAGTTGCGCAGGGATTGTGGCTGGCAAAGGCGGGCTTCGGCGCGTTCGAAACGCCGTTCGAGTATGCCTCTCTGATGCAGGCCGCGCGCCGGCTCGGCATGATCACCACCATGCATACCGGCGGGTCGTCGATCCCGGGCTCGTCCGGAATCTGGGCCGAGCACGTGCTCGCCTCCAATCCGAGCGTGTCGTTCCACGTCAATGGCGGTCCGGTCGCGATGCCCGAGCCCGGCTTTGCGCGGCTGGTCAATGAAAGCGACATCGCGCTGCAGCTTTGCACGGCCGGAAATTTGCGAACGGCATTGCTGACCGCAAAACTGCTTGATGATGCGGGCCAGCCGGAGCGATTGCTGATCGCGACCGATACGCCGACCGGAAGCGGCATCATGCCATTGGGGATGTTCTACACCATCAGCCATCTCGCGAGCCTTGGCGGCATGCCGCCGGAACAGGCGATCGCGGCCGCGACTGGAAATAACGCCAGAGTTTACCGGCTCAACTCGGGAATGCTTGAGGTCGGCAAGGATGCCGATGTCGTGCTCATCGACGCCTGCGCCGGCGGCTCGCAACCCGATGCATTGTCCGCCCTGCGCAATGGCGACGTTCCCGCGGTCGCTGCGGTGTTTACAGACGGCGTCCCGCGATTTGTCGGTCGCAGCCGCAATACGCCGGCATCGATACGAAACGTGCGGGTCGTTCAATGTGCGTTGCCGCGCGATTTCTCCGGCGCTGTTCACTAGAGCATGATCCGGAAAAATGGAAACCGGTTTTCCCTCGCGACAAACGCGAAGCGTTTGCGCGGAGATCATGCTCAAACAAAGAGATCAGATCATGATCGGATTCAATCTAATCGGATCATGATCCAATTGCCTCATGAGGTCATTGTAACCTCGGGGCGAACCGGCCAAGGTGCTACGACATTCGTCTTGTTATGGAAGTGCAATGGAACGGAAACGTAATCTGGCCTCAACATCGGTCAAGCCGGTCGCGGTCAAGCCTCCGCGGCGGGCAGCGCTGACGATTTCGAAGCCGGAGCTTCTGGTAGAGGGCTCCGACCAGAAGTTTCGAGGCCTTGTCCATAACCTGTTCGGCTTTCTCGCCCGCCATTCCGCCATTCGCGAAGGCCATGGCGCGGTCATTGGCCTCGCGGGTATCGAATATACGATGCTGATCTCGATCGGGCATCTCGCCGCTGAAGGGGACGTCAGCGTCAAGGATGTCGCCGATCATCTTCATCTCAGCGGCGCCTTCACCACCGTCATCACCAACAAGCTTCTGAGCAAGGGACTGATCGAGAAAGCCAGCCACCCCGTGGACAAGCGCCGCCTGTGTCTGACGGTGACGGCGCGCGGCAGGGATATGCTCGAACGTCTGGCGCCGATTCAGACGCAGGTCAACGACGTCCAGTTCGGCTGCCTCACGGCGAAGGAATTTGCATCGCTGACCGATATGGTCGAGCGGCTGGTCAAATCGAGCGAGCAGGCGATGGCGCTGCAGCGCTATCTGTCGGATCTGAACGCGAAGCCGATCGTCGCCGAACTTGGCGGCCGACAGAAAACGCCTCGAAAGACCAAGCTGTCTTGAGCCGTGTGGTCTGGCACTTGGGACCCGTCGCCGCCCAACAACTGAGCGGCGCAGGCGCTTTTTGCAGCAGGGCAGACATCGAGAGGCGCCGTCAGATAAAATAGCTTCCAATAGAACCTTTGTCTAAAAGCTGTTTATAATTTGTTTGTCATTCGGCTTATTTTGAGGAATCATGGTTGCGGCAGGGGCGCTGGCATGGCCTGTGCAAGCACCGGCAGGCCCTGGAGCCGGGCATCCAAGCGTCGTTTCCAATTTCGAGGAGTTCACTCATGATATCGACGGGCGCCAAACTTGGCGGACTTTTTGCCGCAGTCATCCTTCAGATTTCATTCGCCGCGATTGGTCCGGCCGCGGCGCAGAGTCTCGCCGGTCGCGAAATCGCGATCGGTGCGATTGTCCCGAGCAGTGGACCGTTTGCGGAATGGGGCCGCACCAATACCGTGACGCTGAAGATGCTGGAGCAGCAGGTCAACAAGGCCGGCGGCGTGAACGGCGCAAAGCTCAAACTGATCATCCTGGACGACGCGACCAAGCCGGCTCAGGCGGCGAGTTCGCTGCGCAAACTGGCCGGCGACGAGAACGTCCTCGCCATCGCCGGCCCGCTGACCAGCAGTGCGGCGGAGGTGACTTTCCCGGTCGCCAACGAAATGAAGGTCGTGGCGATGTCGCAGGCATCTTCGAAGCCCGGCGTTGCCAAGGCAAATCGGCCGTGGGCGTTCCGCAATACCATCGACGAAGGGATTCTCGCGAAATCGACGGTTCCCTATTTCCAGAAGACGTTCAATATCAAGTCGGTCGCGATCATCTTCGACGCCAAGGACGCCACGGCCGCCACCGTGGGCACCAAGATCATGCCGCCGCTGATGAAGGAAAACGGCATCACGATCGCGAACGAGAACGACCCGCTTTCTTTCAATACGGGCGATCTCGACGTCAGTGCCCAGGTGACCAAGATGAAGTCGCTCAATCCGGATGGCGTGGTGCTGAGCGCCGATTACAGCCAGGCCGTGACGGTGCTTCGCGAGATGAAGCGGCAGGGATTCATCAAGCCGGTCGTGGGTGCAACCCAGTTGATTTCGTCGGCGATTCTCAAGGCCGCTCCCGAGCTGCCGATCGTCGCGCCCGCTACGTTCTTTGCTTCGATGCAGGGAGACCGGCCAACCGCGTTCGTCGCCGAGCTTCAGCCGCTGTTGCGCAAGGAATCCAGCCTGCCGGCGGAAATCGAGCCCAGCATGTACGATGCCAACATCTACGAGACCGTCAGCATGTATGTGGATGCGGCAAAGAATGCCGGCGTGACGGGCAAGCCAGAGGATGTTGAAGCCGATCGCGTCAAGATTCGCGATTACCTGGTCAAGCTTCGGGATTTCCAGGGATTGGGCGGCCCGATCAGCTTCAACGACGACGGCGATGCCGTCAAATCGTTCTACGTATTGCAGGGGCAGAATGGCGCATGGTCGACAAAGGTCCATGGCTGCAGTTCGGCGCCCGGTCATACCGCCTGCTGAGCCGATAAAGCCGTCGGTTCGTCAAATCCAGGATACGGGGGGATATTGCTTGCCCCGCGTACGGCATTGCCGACAAGGTTTGTGCAAGCATGATGAGCGCGAGACGCTGGCGAGTTTTCGTCGAGCATTCGCGGCAATGGCGGTAGAAGATCGATGTTTCTTCAGCAGCTCGTAAATGGTGTGACATTGGGAGCGGTTTATACGCTGCTCGCCTTGTCATTCTCGATCGTGATGGGAATCCTTGGAATTCTCAATCTGGCGATTGCCGAGTTGTTCATGATCGGCGGCTATCTGGGTTTCGCGGTCATCACCGCGCATTTGCCATTGCCACTGGCGGTCGCGGCCGGGATGGCGGGCGCGGCGCTGATATCCGTCGTGATCGAGAAGGTCGGTTATGAGCCGTTGCGCGATGCACCCGCTGTGACGCCGATGCTGAGTACACTCGGATTCTCAATCATTCTCCAGAATGTCGCGACCAACGTCTGGGGATCGGATCCCCTGCAACTGCCGGACGATTTGCTCGGAGGCCGCGTCACGCTGGGTCCTGTAAGCGTCGGAGACATTCAGTTGGTCGTCCTTGGCGCCACCGTGGGACTGGTTGCGATCATCGCCTACATCGTGCAGCGCACGCCGATCGGCCGCGCATTGCGGGCGGTCGCCGAAAATCGCGACGTCGCCCGGCTGCTCGGCGTCTCCGGAAGTCGCATCACGCTGATCGCGTTTATGATGTCGGGCGCGCTGGCCGGCGCCGCCGGGGTATTGATCGCACTGCATTACGCGGCGATCACGCCCTATGTCGGCGTCGAGATTGGACTGAAGGCCATCGCCGTCATGGTGATTGGCGGCACCAGCCGGATCTGGGGTGCGCTCATCGCCGGGCCGCTGATCGGCATCGCGGAAGTGCTGACGGTCGCCTATGGCGGGTCGCAGATCCGTGACTTCGTGGTCTATGGCTTCATGATCCTGATTCTGCTGTTTCGACCACAGGGCTTGCTGGGCGGCAGCGGCGCCGACCAGGGGCAGCGCGTCTGATGTCGACCTATTACGCGAGTCTTTTGGCGGATGTCGGCATCCTCACCTTGGGCGCGCTCAGCGTCTACATCATCCTTGCGACCGGCCAGTTGTCGCTGGGCAATGCGGGTTTCATGGCGATCGGCGCCTATTTGACATCCTATCTGACGGTGAAAGGCGGCATGGCGCTGACGCCAGCGCTTGTGATCGCCGCAGTCACGTCGGGACTGGTTGGCCTGTTGATCGGCTTTCCTGCGCTGCGCCTGAAAGGGCTGTTTCTCGCCATGGCCACGCTTGGTTTTGGGGAAATGACGCGCAGCCTGTTCCTCAATCTCGACGCTACCGGTGGCGCGGAGGGATTTCATGGCATGGCGCATGTGTCGGTCTCCTACATCTGGATCTGGGTGGGCCTGATCCTGCTTCTGGTCTGGCTGATGGAATCGTCTCGGCTCTGGTTGGAAATGCGGGCCATCGCCGACGATGAGACCGCCGCGAACCTGATCGGCCTCAACACCACGATGACGAAGGTGGGAGCATTCGGACTGAGCGCCGCGGTCGCGGCGATATCAGGCGGCCTTTTCGCCCATCATCACGTTTATATCGAACCCGGCAATTTCGGCTTCGAGCGATCGATCGATTTCGTTCTCGCTGTCATTCTCGGCGGATCGACGATCGGGGCGGGCTCGCTGGTCGGAGCGTCGCTTTTGGTGCTGTTGCCGGAGCAACTCCGCGCGCTGGCCGACTGGCGGCTCGCCGCGTTCGGTGCTCTCCTGATTGTCGTGCTGCTGGTCCGGCGCCAGGGCATTCTCGACCGAAGCCTGTTTCGGCGGATGACGTTTCGAAGGCGCGCGGCATGAGCAAGCCATTGCTGCAGTTGAGCAACGTCACCAAATCCTTTGGCGGAATCACGGCTCTGTCCGGACTTTCCTGCGAAGTGCCGCAAGGGCGGATCGTCGGTGTCATCGGTCCTAACGGCGCCGGCAAGACGACGCTTTTCAACGTCATCACCGGCGCCTATCGCGCCGATGGCGGGGAGGTGGTTTTCGACAACTCGCCGATTACGCAGTGGCGTTCCTATCGCATAGCCCGGGCGGGCGTCGTGCGGACGTTCCAGAACATCAGGTTGTTCGGAAGCATGACGGTGTGGCAACACCTGCTGGTGGCGCAACCGGCGCAGGGTTCGTTGCTGCGGCGGGCGCTGCCGACGCGCTGGACCGATCGCGCCGCCATCGCGCGTGCGGAGCAGGTCCTGGCGTTTTTCGGGCTTGAGAGCGTGCGTGACCAGAGCGCGCGCTCGCTGTCTTATGGCACCCAGAGGAAAGTCGAGATGGCGCGGGCGTTGACGGCTGGACCGAAGGTCTTGCTGCTCGATGAACCGGTGGCCGGAATGAATCACGACGAGGCGGAAGAGATCCGTCACCTGATGTTGCGCTTGCGCGATGATGGCCTGACCATACTCCTGATCGAACACGACATGAGCTTTGTCATGAACCTCTGTGATTATCTCTACGTGCTCGATTTCGGCGTTTTGATCGCCCAGGGACTGCCGGACGAGGTGCGGACGAATCCGGTCGTCATGGACGCTTATCTCGGGGCGGACGCATGATGCTGTCGGTCCGCGGCCTCAGGGTTCACTACGGTTCCGTAGCCGCAGTCCGGGGAATCGATCTCGACATCAATGCAGGTGAAATCGTCGCGCTGCTGGGTGCCAATGGGGCTGGCAAGACCACCATCGCGCGCGCGATCGCGGGGCTGTTGCCGTTCGATGGCGATATTCGTTTCGAGGATCGCCTGTTGAAGCCCAATGCCGCCGAACGAAATCTGCGAGCCGGCATCTCGCTGGTGCCGGAGGGGCGGGGCATTCTCGCGCGCATGACGGTCGAGGAGAACCTGCTCATGGGCATCTACTGCCGTTCGGACAAACGAGAGGCGGCGTCGGACGTCAAGCGGATGTTAGCCCGGTTCCCGATTCTGGAGCAGCGGCGTCACCGGCTGGCGAGCCTTCTCAGCGGCGGCGAACAGCAATTGCTGGCGATCGCGAGAGCGTGCCTTTCCAAACCCCGTTTGCTGCTGCTGGACGAGCCTTCGCTGGGACTGGCGCCGAAAATGACCGAGCACGTTTTTGGCATGATCGGAGAGCTCCGCGCCGAAGGTTTGACGATCATGTTGATCGAGCAGAAGGCCCGGCAAACGCTCAAATTCGCCGACCGGGCCTATCTGCTTGAGACCGGCCGCATGGTGACGTCAGGGACGGCGAGCGAGCTTGCGCAGGATTCCATCGTCTCCGAGACGTTTCTCGGCGCCGGCGCCAATGAGGCCCGCCATGCGAAAGCGTGAACGCTCGGAAGATCGCTCTTTCCCGCAAGCGTCTCGGCGGATGCGCTGCGCCGGCGAGTTATTTTGCCGACCGCGCCGCCGCGATCGGGGTGGTGTATTCCAGCAACCGAATGGCCTGATCAGCGGTCTCTACCAGTTCGGACATCAGCTTCCCGATCTTGCTGAAATCCTTTGCGGACAGACAACTGAAGAGCAGGTCGTTGGCCGGCCGTTGTACTGGCGCCAGCTCGTTGAGCAACGCCCGCGCCTTCGGCGTAATGCTGAGGACAACCCGCCGGCGATCTTCGGAGTCGATCTCCTTCTCGACCAGGCCGGCAGCGACCAGCTTGTTGATCTCGATGGTGATGAAAGCGCCGCTGAAATGCAAATGGTCGGCCACGAGGTTGACGCCGACTCTTTCATCCAGCCCGTGCAGATGGGCGATGGCGATCAACACGGTGTATTGCGTTCCCGAGAGGCCGATGACTTGTCCGAGCTGGCCCCGCACCTGCTGCAGGCGCGCGGAAAAGGCCAGCGTGTCGTGAACGAACTGGCGAAACGCCCGGTCCGATCCCTCGACCAGCAGCTCGGGCCGCGTCACCGTGGATTCGATCGTGACTTTCCGGGATCTGGTCTTCGTGGCCATTCGGGCTCCGCACATCGTTTGCATTTCTATAACCACCGATCACCAGAACAACAAGATCGGCCGGCCTCGACAACGGCACCCGTGTCGTCCGACCACAGGCGGGTTCTTGACAGCGTCGCCTCCGATCATATAGCTTTGTAACAAAGGTAAATAGCGGAGGTGAAAATGGGCGTGGCGCTCGACCTGGATCCGCGGTCGTTTCGGCAGGCACTCGGCCAATTTGCCACCGGCGTGGCCGTCATCACCGCCCAGGCCGCCGATGGCAGCGCTGTTGGGCTGACCATGAGTTCGTTCAATTCCGTTTCCGTCGATCCGCCGCTCATTCTGTTCTCGATTGACCGCAGGTCGTTCAGCCTCAATGCCATGATCGAGGCCAAGGGGTATGCTGTGAATATATTGGGCCGCGACCAGGAGCATCTGTCCGACAAGTTCGCGAAGGCGCTGGGTGACAAATGGACAGCGGTCGAGCACACGCTCGGTGACAATGCGGCGCCGCTGATCGCCGGCGCCCTTGCCCATTTCGAATGCACGCCCTATGCGCATCATGATGGCGGCGACCATGTCATCTTCGTTGGCCGGGTCAAAAGGTTCACGGCATATCCGCAGAAGGAGCCTTTGATTTTCTTTCGTGGTACTTATCGAAGTCTTGCCGGCAACGAGCGCAGCCCCGAATGGCCGCTCCCGATGCACTACTGAATTTTCGTCGATGAACGAAGCTGATCGAGGGATGTGATGATCAAGAGTGGCGAACAGCATATTGCGAGCTTGCGCGATGGCCGCGAGATTTATCTCGATGGCGAGCTTGTCGATGATGTCACGACCCATTCCGCCTATCGTGGCGCGATCGCCTCGATCGGACGGATGTTCGATTTTCAAAGCGCTCCCGAAAATCGCGAATTGATGACGTTCGAAACCGAGACGGGTACGCGGGCCAATCGAATCTGGCAACTTCCCGCGAGCTATGACGAACTTGTGACCCGCCGCAAAGGTCTCGAGGCGTGGACCGAACTCCATGCAGGCTTCATGGGACGGGCTCCCGATCACGTCGCGTCCTGCATCTCCGGGATGTATATGGGCTGCGAGGTTTTCGAAGCGTATGATCCTGCACGCGCCAAGGCGCTTGGGGATTATTACCGTTACGCGCGGGACAACGATCTTTACCTCACTTACGTGATCATCAATCCGCAGGCCGATCGTTCCAAGAGCGCCGCTCAGCAAAGCGATCCGTTTTTGTCGGCGGGAGTCGTCGATCGCGATGCGGATGGCATTACGGTGCGGGGCGCGAAAATGCTCGCAACCGGCGGCATCATGGCAAACGAGGTCTTTGTGACCTGTATCCAGCCACTGCAGCCGGGAGACGAGAAATACGCCATCTCATTTGCGGTCCCGATGAACGCCAAGGGCCTGAAGATACTGTCGCGAAAATCCTATGAGGCGGCCGCGCCGTCCGTGTTCGACAATCCGTTGGCCAGCCGATTTGATGAAAACGACGCCGTGCTCTATTTCGACGATGTCAAGGTTCCGTGGGAGCGGGTGTTTGTCGTCGACAGCATCGAAATGTGCCAAAAGCAGTTTCACGCGACGCCTGCGCACGTCTATCAGAACTATCAGGCCATGATCCGGCTCTCGATCAAGCTTCGCTTTCTTCTGGGCATCGCGCACCGCACCGCCGAAACCAACGGCATCACCGGATTTCCGCAGGTGCGCGAGACGTTGGGGCAATTGTCTGCCGAAGCCAGCATGGTCGATGCGTTTGTTGTGGCGATGGAGACCAGCGGCCAACAACGTGGCGCCTATTTCGTGCCGGACCGGCGAATGCTCTATGCGGCACAGACCCTGACGCAGCAACTCTACGCCAAGGTCATCAACACACTGCGCGAATTGGCCGGCGGCGGAATGATCATGCTGCCATCGTCGGTGAAGGATTTCAACAATCCGGAGGTCGCGCGGCTGATCGGAAAGACTCAGCAGTCGCCTGCGGCCAGCGCGATCGACAAGGTGAAATTCTACAAGCTGGCGTGGGACGCTGTCGGCTCGGAATTCGCCTCACGCCATGCGCAGTATGAAATGTTCTATGCCGGTGCGACCTTTGTTACCAAGGGACATGCCTTCCGTACCTATGACTGGAATGCGGCAACGTCGTTGCTCGACCGGATGCTGTCCAGTTATGATCTGGCCGACGAGGTCGGTGCGAAAACCAACCAGACTTCCCCGACCCGCGCGGTCGCCTAGCCCTCCCAGGAGAATCCCAAATGGCTATCAACAAGGCCCACGATGAATTCCACACCCTCGACATGTCGAAGGGATGGGAAACGCCGACCGGGTACCCCGCGGGCATTCAGCAGAAAATCCTGTCGGGAGCGCTCGACGAGACCAACAAGCGCGGCAGCCGGACCCGACTGCTGCGCTTCGCGCCCGGTGTCTATACCACAAAGCCGTTCGTTCACGAATATTGGGAAGAAGTGTTTCTGTTCTCCGGCGACTTGACGGTCGGCAACGATGAACATGGCAAAGGCGGTGAAGCGTTCAAGCCGAACACCTATGCCTGCCGGCCGCCGGGCGCATTTCACGGTCCGTTCAAGTCCGAAACCGGCTGTGTGCTGATGGAGATTCATTACTTCGATCCGGCGTGAACCCGACACCGCGGTGAGTGTTAAACAGGCATCACTAGGAGATTTCGCATTCGGCTATCAGGATGTCGGCCATGAAGCGATCTCACCGCGGCCTTGATGCCGAGAGCTGGGCGTTTGCGCTTGAGATTTACGAACAGCCGCGGGTAGCGGAATCCTGCCTGGCCCTTCAAGCCAAGGCGGGCACGGACGTCATCATCCTTCTGTTCGCGGCTTTTGCGGCTGTCAGACATCGAGTTTTGTTCGAGCCGTCCGATCTTAAGGAGATCGACGGCATCTGCTCTCCATGGCGGGAGCAGGTCGTGCGTCCGCTCCGCGCGTTTCGCGTGGCCCTGAAGTCGGGGCCTTCGCCCGCACCCAATCGGGCGACCGAGCGCCTGAGATCGAAAATCAAAGCCAGCGAATTATCCGCGGAGCGGATCGAGAATGATCTGCTGGCGGATTACCTGCGACTGAAAGCGCCGCAGCACCGACCGGCCACGCCTGAAGACGTTCGCGCTGTGCTTCGCAATGTCGTTATGTCGGCGTTGAAGGATAGCGGCCAGATTGCCGCGCATTTATCTGATATCGACGTGATTGCCGAAGCGGCCGGACGGGTTCGCGGCGATGGCCGGCTCACTGAAGCCATCGAGTAACGATCGAATGTGGAGAGCTTGATCGTCGGGTGCTCATTTAGCAGGCTTGACTAGCTTTGTAGCATAGCTATTATTTTTCGATAAAAGTTGCGTGCGGTGACGGGACTTGCGCGAAGTTCTGCGAACCGGACCGCGACGAACTTGGGGAACCCGGGCGGCATGTCGAAGTTACAGGTTCTGGACACACGCTTCCGATCGGCGCTGTCGCGTTTGTCGCACAACGACAGAATTCTGACGTTCAACGGGATTGCCGATCCGCACCTCGAAGTCGCTGCCATCCTCAAGAAGCTCGATGGTGACAAGGTGCTGCTGTTTCCCTCGGTCAAAGGCTACGACATCCCCGTCATTGGCAACCTCTTGAGTTCAAGGGAAAACTGCGAGGCCGCCTTCGGCATCGATTTCAATGGAATCCGCAGCCTGGTGCAGCGCGCGATGGGCGCGCCGCTGGCGCCGGAACTGGTCGCCGATGCGCCGGTTCAGGAAGTGATCGAGACCGCGAACATCGATATCGGAAAGCTGCCGGCGCTGTTCCACGCCCCCGGCGATGCCGGTCGCTACATAACGGCCGGTATCGTCGTGGTGAAGGATCCGGTCACCGGAATCTACAACGCGTCCTATCATCGGCTGCAGTTGCTGGGCCCGGACCGTGTCGCCATCAAGCTCGACTTTGGCCGCCATATGCGGCTCGCCTTCGAGCGTTCGAAGGAAAAGGGTGAAGCACTTGCCGTCGCGGTCTGCATCGGCACCGATCTGGCGCTGCATTTCACTGCGGCGACGATGGGATCGCAAATGCCGGAAAGCGCCGACGAACTGGCGGTCGCGGGCGGTTTGGCCGGCAGAGCGCTCAAGGTCGCGAAGGCAGTATCTCAGGATATTCTCGTGCCTGCCGAGGGCGAGTTCGTCCTCGAAGGAAAGATTCTCGCCGACGAAGTCGCGCCGGAGGGGCCGTTCGGAGAGTTTGTCGGCTTTGCCGCGCCCGCGGCGGATGCGCCGGTTTTACAGATCACCGCCGTCACGCACCGCAAACGTCCGATCTATCATGTCATCAACGGATTCGGGCGTGAGACCATCATGCTGCGCAAATACGTTCTCGAGGCAAGTCTTCTCAAGGTGCTGCAATCGTCTGTTCCGATCGTGACGGATGTGGAAATGACGGCCGGCGGATTGCATCGATTCCATGTCGTCATCCAGGTCAGGAAGCAAAGCCGCCAGCACAATGGTTTGCAGCGGAACGCGATGATGGCGGCATTCGGTGCGCTGAAGGACCTCGACCTCGTTACCGTTGTTGACGACGACATCGACATCCGCGATCCGGCGGATGTCGAATATGCGCTCGCGACACGCATGGAGGCTTCATCCGATCTTGTGCTCATTCCGGGGGCGCGCGGGCACGAATATGTGCGCGTCAGCAAGGACGGAATACGCACGAAATTGGGAATCGATGCCACGGTGCCGTTTGAGGACCAGATGAAATTCCGGCGCGTTGAATTTGCGCCCACTGCAATCAATGCTGGCGCTTTCGGGTCGGAGAAAGCCGTGGCGATCAAGGCGATGGGATTGACGGGAACGGATCTTGCATCGTGATAGGCACGATAGCCTTGCCGGTGGCCGTCGCAAGTTCAGAGGATATCATGCCATGAAGAGAGTTGTTGCCGCGGTGTTTTCGTTGTGGGCGGTCCTGGGCGTCACCGCGGCATCGGCCCAGACCGACTGGCCGTCAAAGACCATCAAATTTGTGGTGCCTTATGCGCCTGGCGGTTACACCGATTCCGTCGGGAGAATTACCGCGCGTTATGTCGAGAAGGCGTTGGGACAGACCGTCATCGTCGATAACCGTGCCGGCGGCGGCGGTATTGTCGGTACTGACCTCGTGTCGAAATCTCCCGGCGATGGCTACACGTTCTGTGTTTGTAGCGTCGGCGCCGTTTCCATCGCTCCCGTTGCCCAGTCGGTGCAATACGACCCTGTCAACGGCTTCAAGCCGGTCAGTCTGGTCAGCACGATTCCGCAAACGGTGATCGTCAATCCAGCCCTGCCGGTGAATTCGATGCAAGAGCTGGTGGCCTATGCCAAGGCCAATCCCGGCAAGCTGAACTATGGCTCCAGCGGAGCCGGCGGCTTGATGTATTTTTCGGTGGCGCTGTTCGAGGCCCGCACCGGGACCAAGATGACCCACGTGCCTTTCAAGGGCGGTGCACCGGCAACCGCGGCAGTTGTTTCGGGAGAGGTCGACTTCGCATTCACCAACATGACCGACGCATTGCCGCAGATGGAGGCAAACACCGTCCGCGCGCTTGCTGTCACTTCCACGGAGCGAAGCCCATTCACGCCGAAACTGCCGACCGTCGCCGAGGCGATGCTGCCCGGCTATAGCGCGGAATCGTGGAACGGGATCATGGCTCCTCCCGGCACGCCTGACGCGATCATCGGCAAGCTTTCCGATGTCCTGAAGAAGATGGCTGCCGATCCCGACGTGCAGAAAAGCATGGCGATCGCGGGAGCCTCCACGGTCTTCACGACGCCGGAGGAATACAAGAGCAGGATCGGTCAGGAAGTCGAGCAGTGGAAAGGCCTGCTCAAGGAAATCGCCGACAAGAAAACCTGAGATCCGCGCGAGCCGTTCACGAAGGCTGGATGCAACGCCGTGACTTGCTGCATTCGGATGCCTTTTCTTTCCAACCATCAGGGGCAAACCGCCGGTAACAGGATCGTATCCGGTTTGAAGGCGCCGAAAGCATCATCATGAAATCGATAGCATGGCGGGGAAATGTCGACTTCTATTCCGGCGTGCTGCTGGTCGCTATCGCCGCCGTCGCATTGACCTATATCCGCAGCCTCACGATCGGAACCGTGCTGCAGATGGGGCCCGGATATTTCCCGTTCGGGCTGGCGTCGATCCTGCTCGGCATGGGGCTGTGCCTGATGGTGAAGGGCGTCGTGGTGGGCGGATCGCCGGTCGGGCAGTTTCACCTGCGGCCGCTGTTTTTCGTGTTGCTGTCCTTTGCCGCCTTCGGCGTTCTGATCGAGCGGGCCGGACTTATTCTTGCCATCCTCGCACAGGTCGCCGTGGCGCATTTCGCCTCGAATGAAACCAGCCTTCGCGAAAGCGTCGTGACCGGCGTCGCATTGGCGGCTGCTTCCTCCGTGCTGTTCGTCTGGCTACTCAAGATTCCGGTGGATCTGTTGCCATGATGGACGTTTTCTCGCTGCTTGCTCATGGCTTCGTCGTTGCCGCCACGCCGTCCAATCTGTTCTTCTGTCTCGTCGGCGCCGTCTGCGGCACCCTGATCGGCGTGCTGCCGGGGCTTGGCCCCGTCGCGACAATCTCGCTGCTGCTGCCCGCGACGTTTGCACTCGATCCTCTCGCTGCCATCATCATGCTCTCCGGCATCTACTATGGCGCGCAATATGGTGGATCGACGACGGCCATCCTCGTCAACATTCCCGGGGAATCCACCTCCGTGGTGACGGCGATCGACGGCTACAAGATGGCGCAGCAGGGGCGGGCCGGCGAAGCCCTGGCCATTGCGGCCATCGGCTCCTTCATTGCCGGCTGTATCGGCACGCTGGTGATCGCCGTCGCCGGCCCGCCGCTGGCGCTGATGACCCAGAAATTCGCATCGCCGGATTATTTCTCGTTGATGGTGCTGGGGCTCGTCTCGGCTGTCGTGCTGGCGAACAGTTCGGTGTTCCGTGCCATCTCGATGATTTTGCTGGGCCTGCTGCTCGGCATGGTCGGCATGGATATCAACACCGGCGAAGCCCGCATGACGTTCGGTCTGGTCGAATTGTCCGACGGCATTAATTTCGTCGCGCTTGTGATGGGATTGTTCGGAGTGGCCGAAGTCATCGCCAATCTCGAAGATGTCTCGGTTCGCATCGTCAATCATTCCCACATCGGCAGCATCTGGCCGACCTTCAAGGTCCTGAAAGGTGCGTGGGGCTCGGTGATGCGAGGAACATTGGTTGGCACGATCTTTGGAATTCTGCCGGGCGGTGGTGCGACCATCGCGTCGTTTTCCGCCTACGCGCTTGAAAAGCGCATCGCGCGCGACCCGTCGCGCTTCGGCAATGGCGCGATCGAAGGCGTCGCCGCGCCGGAATCGGCCAATAATGCTGCCGCCCAGACTTCTTTTGTGCCGCTCCTGACCATGGGAATTCCGACCAGTGCGACCATGGCGCTGATGGTCGGTGCCCTGACATTGCATGGCATCGCGCCGGGGCCGATGATCATTTCGCGTCAGCCTGATTTATTCTGGGGGCTGATCGCGAGCATGTTTCTGGGCAACGCGATGCTGGTGATCATCAATCTTCCGATGATAGGCATCTGGGTGCGCCTGCTTGCCGTGCCGTACCGGGTTCTTTTTCTCGCCATTGTGGTCATTTGCGCGATTGGCGTGTTCTCGGTCAACAACTCCAGCTTCGACGTCTACATGACGATCGGCTTCACGCTGCTGGGATATATCCTGCGCAAGCTCGACGCGGAGCCGGCTCCGTTACTGATGGGATTCGTGCTCGGCCCGATGGTCGAGGAGAATTTTCGCCGCAGCCTGATCACCTCGCATGGCGATGCCATGGTTTTTCTGCAGCGCCCGATCAGCCTGACATTGCTGGTGCTGAGCGCGGCGTTGCTGATATCCATCGCCATGCCTTCGATCGGAAAGCGGCGTGTCGAGGTGTTCCAGGAATAGCCGAAGAATAGCCGAAGAATAGCCGAAGAATAGCCGGGTCGGCGAAAGAGTGAAAATCATGGGTATGCATAGTCCCGCGTCTGCAGCGCAGGCGATTACCGACAAAAGGAGCGGCGGCGAAATTCTCGTTTCCGCGCTGCGCCTGAATGGCACGGACAGGATGTTTGGCGTCCCCGGTGAAAGCGCACTGCCTATTTTCGACGCTCTTTACGGCGAGAACGATGCGATCCGCTTTATCGCCTGTCGGCACGAGGCCACAGCGTCGCATATGGCGGAAGCGGACGGAAAACTTCGCGGCAGGCCAGGAATCTGCGTCGTCAGCCGCGGTCCTGGTGCGATGCACGCCGCGATCGGGCTACATACGGCTTTTCAGGATTCGACCCCGATGCTGTTGATCGTGGGTCAGGTGCCGCGCAGCCACCGCGGGCGCGAGGCCTTCCAGGAGATGAACTACACGCGGACTTTCGACGATATGACGAAGTGGGTCGGCGAGATCGATTCCGTCGATCTGATCCCGGAATACGTCAATCGCGCGTTCCACATCGCCATGCAGGGAAGACCGGGGCCGGTCGTACTGTCGATTCCTGAAGATGTTCTTGGCGCCATGAGCGACGTGGCGGACGCTGCTCCTGCGCATGTCGCGATGGCCGGTCCGTCCGATGCACAAATGCGCGAGGTCGAGCGATTGCTGCGGCGAGCCCAGCGCCCGCTAATCATCGTCGGCAATCTCGGCTGGACGCCGGCCGCCGTCGATCAGTTCAGGGCATTTGTCACGTGCAACGACATCCCGGTCGTCGCTGGGTTCCGTTCGCAGGATATTCTCGACAACGACAGCGATCACTATGTCGGCGATCTCAGCCTGGGCGGCAGCCGGGCTCTGGCGCAACGTGTGAAATCGTCGGACTGTCTTCTCGCCATTGGGGATCGTCTCGGCGACGTCACCACCAAGGGGTACTCGCTGATCGATGTGCCGACGCCAAAGCAGACGTTGATTCACGTTTTCCCCGGCGCCGAGGAACTGGGACGCGTTTACATCCCCACGCTGGGGATCCAGTCGAATTCCTCGCTTTTCGTCGATGCCCTCGCACGCTGCAAGCCGATGGAGTCGAAGACATGGGCCCGCTGGCGTGAGGAGATGCGGCGCGATTATGTAGCCTATCAAAATACCAAGACCGCCGTCTCCGGGTTCGACCTTTCCGAAGTCATCGCTCACCTGCGCGAGAAGCTGCCGGATGACGCCATCATCACCAACGGCGCGGGTAATTACACGATCTGGCTGCATCGCTTCTTCCGTTATCGCAAGCCGGGCACTCAGCTGGCGCCGAAGTCCGGCGTGATGGGATACGGATTGCCCGCGGCCATCGCGGCAAAACTTCGTTTTCCGGAACGCAGGGTTGTGTGCCTTGCGGGGGACGGCTGCTTCATGATGGCATCGCAGGAATTTGCGACCGCGGTTCACCATGGACTGCCGATCATCGTCATCATCGTGAACAACGGAATGTATGGCTCGATCCGGATGCATCAGGAGATCAACTTTCCCGGCCGGCCAAGCGGGACGGAGCTCTTCAATCCCGACTTCGCGGCTCTGGCCCAGTGCTATGGCGCGCATGGCGAAGCGATTGAACGGCACAAGGATTTTCCGCGCGCACTGGAGCGGGCAATGACCGCCAATCGACCCGCGATCATCGAGCTCCGCGTCAACAGCAAGCAGTTGACGCCAGACCGCAGCCTGTAAGCGGGCACGCCACGCCAAATCCGCTGGTTGCCGGAGCGCACAGTCTGCCCTGGCCAAGACGAGCGCGTCGCCCTTGAACTGAAATATCAGTGTTCAATTTCGAGCACCAGCGCACAGATTGAGTGCATTCAGCGTCGATAAAACGGGCTTGCCTGATCGTTTCAGTCTCTGTATCTGAAATATCAGACTGAAACGGAGAGGCGGATGAGTTCCCTGAGATGGTCCCGACGCACGGTCGTTCGCGCCTTGGGCGTTGGAATGGTCCTGTCGCCCGCCATTCTGCGATTCGGGCAAGCCTGGGCGCAGGTGAACAAGTCTGGCGCGGGTGGCCTTGCCCCGCCGTCGAACGGCTCGTTTCTGGTGCCGATTATTCGCAAGCTGGAACTCGACAAAAAGAACGGTCTCGATTTCGACATCAACCTCTACAGCGACCCGAGCACGCTTTATTCCGATCTCGCGGCAGGCCGAACCAGCCACGTCTTCGGCGCGATCTACAACTGCGCCAACTTCTACGTGCGCGGTGTGCCGCTGCAATTACTGTTCACGATCTCGACCGCCAATCACGCATTCGTTTCGAAGAACCCGGATATCAAAGGCGCCGGCGACCTCAAGGACAAGACCATCGCCGCGACCACGAGTTCGGGTTTTTACGGAATGGCGGTGTTGTTCCTCAAAGAGAACGGGCTCGATCCACGCAAGAACCTGAACGTCATCAACTCGCCGCCTTCGTCCGTACAGACGCAATTGCTGGCGGAGAAGGTTGACGCGGGACTGCTGTTCGATCCCGCTTTGTCGAATATCCTGTCGCAGGGCTATCATCTCGTCGGCGATATGAACGCCGGAATCCGTGCGGCGTTGAAAATGCAGAGCGATGCCAACGTCTGGTATCTCGGCTGCTACGGGCACAAGGACTGGATCGACAGCGATCCGAAGCGGGTCGCGGCGACCCTGAAGATGTGGCAGGACGCCGCGGCGTTCTACAATGAAAACGCCGCAGAGGCCGACAAGCTGATCTCCGAGTTCACCAAGGTCCCCGTGGAAGCGCTGATGCTCAGCCGCAAGCTCAACATCACTCAGTTCAAGGTTGCGCCGGCGGTCGCCGAAAAGAATAATCTCGATGCCTTGTTCGGCGGCTTCAAGGATGTCGGATTCCTGAACGACGTACCCGACGCCGGCATCTATTATCCCTGGGCCAGGAAATCTTGAGCGGCGTTGCCGCGCAGGACGGCTCGACGGAGCCCGACATAATGCGTGTGCCCGGCGGCATGCATGCGCCTGGCGACGCGGGACGCGTCACGATGGCCGCCATCAGTGGCGTTCCCTATGATGCCCTCACCGCGAGGCCGCCGCGGGAACGTAGCCTTTTGTCGCGAACGTTCAGGGCGGTCCTGCCGTTTCTCGTCATCGCCGCGCTGTGGCAGACGGCGTCGCTGTTCACCAAGCCCTATCTGTTTCCCGGGCTCGGCAGCATCGCGAAAAGCTTCTGGACCATCCTGACGACCTGGGACCTGCTCTCGCAGGGCCTCGTGACGTGGCTGCGATTGCTTGTCGCGGTCAGCGCGTCGCTCATCATCGGCATCCCCATTGGATTGGCGATGGGGCTTTCTCCCACGTGGGACGAATTTCTTCGTCCGGTCGTGAAATTCATCATGGGGGTCCCGGCGCTGAACTGGGTCATCATCGTCATCATCTGGTTTTCGACCACCGAACTGCGGATCGGTTTCGTGCTGATCGTTCTGTGCACGCCGGTCACGGTGTTCTGCGTCTATGACGGCGTGCGTTCGATCGATCGAAAACTGACCGATATGGTGTTGGCATTCGGCGCCAATCCGCTTCAACACGTCCGCCTTCTATTATGGCCCTATGTGCAGGCATCCGCGTTTACCGCGGCCAAGCTCAATGTCGGCAATGCCGTGCGAACCGTGATCGTCGCCGAACTGGTCGGTGCCCCCCTCGGTATCGGCAAGGAACTCGATCTCGCCAAGAACGTGTTCGATATGCCGACGGTGCTGGCCTGGACCATCTTCCTCGTCATGATGGCACTGATCATGACCCATGGCATCGAATACGCCGAGCGGACCATGCTGCGCTGGCGCGGAGAGAGCCATGGCAGAAACTGACATGGCCATGGATGTGGTAAGCGCAGCGGAGAGATTGCCGAAGCTCCTCGTCGAGCGAGCGCGCAAGGGCTTTCGTCAGGCCAGCGGTGCCGAGATTTCGGCGATCGCGGATCTCAGTTTTTCGGTGAAAAACGGCGAGTATGTCGCGATCGTGGGGCCGACCGGCGCGGGCAAGTCGGTTTTGCTCGACTGCCTGCTGGGGCTGAAATACCTGGACGCGGGTCAAATTCGTATCGATGGGCTTCCGGTTGAAAATTTCGTCCGGGAAAAGAAAGGCCACATCACCCGGATATTCCAGGAAGACAGGTTGCTGCCCTGGCTATCGGCCACTGACAATGCCGCGTTCGGCCTACAGATCCAAGGCGTCGCACCAGCCGAGCGCCGCAAACAGGCTGCGCGTTGGCTGGACGCGGTTGGATTGTCCGCCTTCAAGGACGCCTTGCCGAGGGAGTTGTCCGGCGGCATGCGGCAACGCGTGAACATCGCGCGCGCGTTCGCGCCGAACCCGGAACTGGTCCTGCTGGACGAAGCTTTCAGCGCGCTCGACGATGTCACTGCGTCGCGGTTACGGCAGGATTTCAAGACGCTGGCGCAGTCGCAGCAGACCACGTTTCTGATCGTCACTCACAGCATCGACGAAGCGATCTTTCTCGCCAACCGAATCCTGGTGTTCGGCGCGCCGGCGCGGCTGATGGCGGAAATCGTCGTTCCACCGCAGGCGTGGGAGGACCGTGCGGTATCCGATCGAATCAAGGATGAAGTCCGCTCCCTCATCGTCGCGGGCGCGCGGCCCACCTAATGGCAACCTCCTTATATTCAAGAGACAGTAGATGATCGAAGATCGCGTGTTGATTGCGGGGGCGGGACCCGTTGGACTCGTTGCCGCGGCGCAACTGGTGCGCAAGGGAATTCCCGTCACGGTACTCGAGGCCGGCAACGATCTCAGCGCCGAATCGAGGGCATCGACATTCCATCCGCCGACGCTTGACATGCTCGAGGAGCTTGGCGT
This sequence comes from Bradyrhizobium sp., assembly GCA_028290305.1. The sequence continues at coordinate 15,775 of JAQGKC010000083.1, read as the reverse complement.
CGCGCGTCATCTCATCGATGAAGGGCTGAAAGCCCCGAAGCTGCAATATCGGTCGAAAAAGGATGGCGTGATCGCGCAGTTCGATTTCAACGAGATCGCGGACCGCACCAGGCATCCCTACCGGGTGCAAAGCGAGCAGTTCAAACTGACGCGGATATTGCTGGCCAGTCTGCGCAACGAAAGCAATTTCAGGATCGAATTTGGGGCGCGGCTCGAGAATGTTCTGCAGGACGACGACGGCGTACAGGTATCGGTGCGGGTCAACGACACCGAGCAGATCCGGTCCGGCCGCTGGCTGATCGGCGCCGATGGTGCAAGGAGCGAAGTTCGCCGTTCGCTCGGCATCGAATTCGAAGGCTTCACCTGGCCGGAGCGCTTTCTGGTGTTGAGCACGCCGTTCGATTTCGATGCGGTTATTCCCGATCTCGTTTCGGTCAATTATGTCGCCGATCCCGAGTGCTGGCAGTTTTTGCTGCGTATTCCCGGCATGTGGCGGGTGATGTTTCCGATCCCGCAGGATGTCGGCGACGAGGCGGCGTTGACCCCTGAATTCGGGCAATCACTGCTGGCACGCGTCGTGCCCGGCGTCAGGACCTTCGATATCCTGCATACGACGCTCTATCGGGTGCACCAGCGCGTCGCCAAGCAGTTCAGACTAGGGCGCGCCTTCCTGGCCGGCGACGCGGCGCACATCAACAATCCACTCGGTGGCATGGGGATGAACGGCGGCATCCACGATGCGGTGAACCTGACGTCGCGGCTGGCTGCGGTTTACGGCGGACAGGCTGCGGACAGTGAGCTCGATCGTTACGACGCCCAGCGCCGGCTGGTGACGCTGGAAAGCGTTCAGACCCAGACCATTCAGAACAAGCGCGATCTCGAGGCAAAGGACGAGCAAAGCCAGGTCGAGTTTCGCGACCGCCTCAGGGGGATCGCGGCAGATCCCGATGCGCGCAAGACCTATCTCGAACGGGTCTCAATGATAGCGAGCCTGCGGCGTGCCGGCGAACTCGGCTGAAGACAATCGGTCCAACGAAAACCTTACAGGAAAAATCATGTCCACGCACTCTCTCGCCCTTTCTCTTGCCGGCCGCAACACGGAAGAGGCTGTTGTCGCGACGATCGAGGCCTGCGTCATCGCCGGCTGGACCGGACGTGACGCGGTTGCGCTCGAAAAGCATATCGTCGAACTGGAAGCGTTGGGTGTGAAAAGGCCGGCCTCGACACCGATTTTCTACCGGGCCAGCAAACAGCGGCTGCTGATCACCGATCAGATCGAGGCTCTCGGCAATGCGTCGAGCGGCGAGGTTGAATATGTCGTGCTGCAATATCGCGGCAAGCTCTGGGTCGGCGTTGGGTCGGATCATACCGATCGCGAGGTGGAAACCTACGGTGTCGCCGTATCGAAACAGATGTGCGACAAGCCGATCGCGCCGGTGTTCTGGGCGTTCGAAGATGTCGCGGACCACTGGGACAAGCTTGTTCTCCGCTCCTTCATCACCATCGGCGGCAACAGGGAGCTCTACCAGGAAGGCACGCTGGACAAGATGCTGGCGCCGAAGGACCTGATTCAGCGCTATACCGGCGGGGGCAATCTCGCGGAGGGAACGATTTTGTTCGGCGGAACGTTCAGCGCCATCGGTGGCATCCGGTCGGCCCCGCGCTTTGATTTCGAGATCGTCGATGACGTCATGGGCCGGAAGATCAGCCATGGCTACGATATCCTGTCTCTGCCGATCGCGGGTTGAGGGCGGCCGATGAACCAGATCACGCGGCTGCGCAAGGACCGTGCGGCAGAGCCGGTTCTGGCGGAGTCATTGAAGGATCAGGCCTATGAGGCGATCAAGCATCGCATCATCACCTGTGCGTTCAAGCCGGGGCAGGAACTGAGCGAAAACACGGTCGCCGGTCTTCTCAGGATTGGGAGGACGCCGGTTCACCAGGCCTTCGACCGCCTCAATACCGAAGGTCTTGTCGACGTTCAGCCGCGCAAGGGCGTCGTGGTTCGGCCCATCAATCTCGACGAAGTCATCGAAATCATCGAGATCCGGCTTCTCAACGAAACATTCGCGGTTCGCCTCGCGGCGGAAAGGGCAAGCTCCGCCGAAATCATGGCGATACGCGACGTTCTGGCGAAGGCGGGCGACGCGGTCGCGGCCGGCAAGGTCGAGATCATGATGTTGCTGGACCGCGAGTTTCATCGGCTGATCGCGCGCGCCGCGCACAACACGGTGCTTGCGGATATCCTGTTGAAGCTTCACGAGCGCTCGTTGCGGCTGTGGTTCATTTCGCTGGCCGCGCCGGATCATCAGGGCAGCGTCAACGATCAGCACCACAGGATTTTCCAGGCGATCAGCCACCGCGACGTCGAGGCTGCCGAGAACGCGATGCGTGCCCACATCGATTCGTTTCGACGCAACGTCCTGCGTAACCTGTAGGACGCCTGTCGGCTCGCCCGGCCAGGCAGATGACGGCGAACGAAAATAACGGGCGATGATTTCAACCGGCTGGATCGGCGTTGCGCGATGATCCGACGCCGATCGTCTCTCCCCAGCGCGGAACCAGACCGCTCTCCAGGCCGAACAGATCGAGCGCACGCCCGATCGAGTGATTGACGATATCCTCGAGGCTCGTGGGCCGCGCGTAGAACGCCGGCACCGGTGGCATGACGATCGCGCCGATCTCCGTGACCTGCGTCATCGCGCGCAAATGACCGAGATGCAGCGGCGTTTCGCGCACCATCAGCACAAGTTTGCGGCGCTCTTTCAGGACCACGTCGGCCGCGCGTGTCAGCAGGCTGGAGGTCACGCCACTCGCAATCTCGGACAGGGTCCGGATCGAGCAGGGCGCGATGATCATGCCCATGGTCTTGAACGATCCGCTTGAGATCGCGGCGCCAATGTCGTCGATCCGGTAGACCACGTCGGCAAGCGCTGTCAGTTCCGATATTTTCAATCCCAGTTCATGGGCGATGGTGATCTGGGCCGAGCGCGAGACCACCAGGTGAGTTTCGACGCCCGCCCTCCGCAGCGCCTTCAGGGCGGCCTGCCCATACACCGCTCCCGACGCTCCGCTAATTCCGACGATCAATCGCTGTTTGCTCACGTTGCGGTCTTTCACATGTCAAAGGCGGGAAATCGCGGCCTTAGCCGCAGCCAGATTGTTGCATCACCGTTGTACCCCGTAAGGACCGGCGCGTCATCCGGCGTTCGAAGATATCAGAACTCACAGACATACCCACGCCCATGACGTGGTCGCCGGTCAACGCGCTAGGCAGTGACACCGGCGCCGCCCAGAATTTGCTGCGCCCTGGTGCGCTGCGCGTCGGAGATGGTGAGGCGCTCGGCGAATCCTTCATTGAGCGGCGCGGTCGCGTCGATTCCCATTTTGGTGACGGTGAACGTCTTGGGATCGGAGGTCGGGTCGATGATCGCCGACTTGACGCCGGGAACTAGAAAGATGTCTTTTTCAGCGCGAACCCGGGTGGCGACGGCCCACATCACATCCTCCATGTCGAAGATGTCGACGTCGTCATCCACCACGATGACGTGCTTGGTGTAGAGCTCGGTCCCGAGCGCCGTCAGCATCGCCATTTTCGGTTCGCCTTCTGCAATCTTCTTCATCGAGACGATGGCCAGAAACGCACCGCAGGTCTTGTGCGGCACGTGCACCGCTTTGACATTGGGCAGGTTGCGGCGCAGCGCATTGAGAATTTCGCCTTCGCGGGTGATGCAGGAGATCAGGATGTGATCGCGCGACATTCCGGAGACGATGCTGTGAAACAGCGCATCGCGCCGCATCCGAACCCGGTTAGCGACGAAAACGTTTTGAGTGCTGCGATAAGAGGCGTATCCGGTGAATTCTCCGAACGGACCTTCCGGCTCGTGCTCGCCTGCGAGGATTTCCCCCTCGATGATGATTTCCGCGCCCGCGGGGACCTCGATACCGCTGACGCCGCAGCGCGCCAGCCGATAGGGCTCGCCGAACAATCCGCCGATGATTTCGTACTTTCGAACGTGGGGCGGATACGCGTACACCATCGAACCCATATAGTGCAGCGGATGGGTTCCGATGACGATCGCGGCAGGCAGCGACTGGCCGCGTGCTTCGGCGCGCCGGTGAAATTCATACATGCGCCGGCGCGAATGCAGCGATATTCCCAGCCGATTTTTGCCTTTCAGCATCAACCGGTGAAAGCCCGTGGTATCGACGCCGGTCTCGGGATCGCGTGCGCAGATCTGGCCCGCGGTGATATAGGGCGCGGCATCGACGGAAAACTGAAACGGAATTGGCAGTTGGGTGAGGTCGATCTGTTCGCCTTCTAGAACCACGTCGTCCCAGGCTCCCCTGGAGACGACTTCACATGGAATGTAGTTCTGGCAACGATCGCGAAACGCCGTGGGCAGATTGCGGGCCTCGGCGTCGAGGCAGTGCGCCAGCAGTTTTCGGTTGCCGGCAATGTTCGTCACCACCGGGGTGCTGGACCCCTGGACATTTTCGAAGATCACGACCGGGCTCTTGCCGAGGCGGTCCAGTTCGAAGACCACCGACGTCATCTCGAGGTTACGGCTCACCGGCTCCCGGATCCGAAGAATTTCCTCCGGAAACGTCCGCTCCGTGGTTTCAAGAAATCCCCGCAAGCTTTGATTATCGGTCGTCAATGCCAACTCCCCCGGTGAGGTTTCAGCTTATCAGCTTATATGATAAGTATGGCCAAGCGATACCATTTAGACGGCATCCTGCTTATTTATGGAGCTCAGATTGTGGGCCGAACGCACAACGCGAGGGCAGGTGGCGTGCGCCAGATATGAGGGTTGTGTGGACTAAGTTGCGGTAGCCGGACCGGCACCGAAGAGGCAGATCGCGGTTGTAAGAGTTTTGATTAATGTGTGAAATGTTGCGATGAATTGAATCGGCTGCGCGTGGCAGTCGTCAAGACGTCTTGAAAGAACGGAATCCTCATGGTGGCTGAAGGCGCCGAGCAGGCTCTCTCTCCGCAGAGCCTCACCGATCGCATCACCGTTACGTTGCGCGAGCACATCGTCGGAGGAAAGTACGCGCCGGGTCGCCAGCTTCCGGCGGGCAAGGACCTGAGTCAGGCCTTCGGCGTCAGCATCACCGTGATCCGGGAAGCGCTGTCGCGCCTCAAGGCTGACGGTCTGGTCGCGTCGCGGCAAGGCAAAGGCGTTTTTGTCGCCAACGACTCAAAGGCCCGGCCATTTCGCCTGGTCAAGTCGAACGGCACGCAACGCGCGCTTCTTGAAATATTCGAGCTGCGCATGGGGGTTGAGGTCCAGGCGGCAAGCCTCGCGGCGAAACGCCGGACCACGCGCGACCTCACGATCTTGACGAAGTATTTGAAGGCGATGGAGCCGTCGCGGAAGTCATTCGACCAGGCGCTTTTGGCGGACCTCGCCTTTCATCGGGCGATCGCGGAAGCGACGCGGAACCCTTTGATTGTCAGCTTCATGGAATTTCTTCAGCCGCATCTGCACGAGTCGATCGCGCTGGCGCGCGCCAGTTCGGCGAGGAGGCAGGAGACGGAAATTGCCGCCTATCGCGAACACGTCGAGATTTTCGAAGCCATTGAGGCAGGGGATCAGCGGCGCGCGCGGGCGGCTGTGCAGCGTGTGCTGGATGGCAGCCTGCGACGGCTGAGCGACAACGGCCAACTGCATGCCGGTTGAGAGCTGAAAGCCTTCGCCCCGTGGCAAGGAGTCCAGTGCCGCTGGTGTCGAACGACCACTCTCGGTCAAGCCCCTATGGCATTGCGCGCGATCACGTCGCGATAGAATGACACGCTGAGCTTAGGCGTCCGGGCTAGCGTGTCGAAGTCCACGCGGTACAGCCCGAAGCGCTTTTCGAAGCCGAATATCCACTCGAAATTGTCCATCAGGCTCCACAGGAAATATCCACGAACCGGCACGCCTTCGGCAGTCGCGCGCTGCAACTGCGTCAGGTAGTTGCGCAGATACATGATGCGGTCGAGATCGTATACTTTGCCGTCGGCAGCCAGCTTGTCGACACTGGAGGTCCCGTTCTCGCTGATGTAGATCGTGTCGATGTTCCAGACCTTCGCCGCAAGCCGCGGCACCCAGTAAGCCGTTTCCGGCCCGATCCTGAGCCATTCGGAATTCATGTGGGGAAACGAGGCGGGAAAAGGCAGAACGTCGAAACCCGGCGCACGGTCAGTTGCGACCACGTAAAACTGGGGCGCATAGATATTCAGGCCGACGAAATCGACCGGGGAGGAGATGATCTTCAACTCCTCGGCGGTATATTTGGGGGCGTCCTTGCCGGCATAGGCGAGAAACGCATCAGTATATTTGCCCTCCAGGATCACGTTCAGGAAGCCGGCATTCAACTCACGCGTCGCGATCTCGGCTGCACGAATGTTCTCGGGCGTGTCGATCGCCGGCAGGCAGGCCGCGATATTTTCGGCCGGCCCAACTTTGGTGCCAGCGCGCCCTTTGGCGCGGATCGCCTGCACCGAGAGGCCGTGGGCCAACGCGACATTGTGATGTATCTGGTTCAGTGTCGCCTGCGGCAGCTTGAGGCCTGGCGCATCGATGCCGTAGCCATAGCCGAAGTTCACGAATCGTCCGACTTCGTTGACCGTGAAAAACGACTTGACGCGATCGCTCAAACGCTCTGCCACGTAGCCTGCGTAATCTGCGAATGCCTTGGATGTCTCGCTGGACTGCCATCCGCCAAAACGGTCCTGCAGCGACTGGGGCAGATCCCAATGATAAAGCGTTGCGAATGGCTCGATGCCGTTCGTCAGAAGTTCATCCAGCAGGCGGTCGTAGAAGTCGAGGCCTTTGGGGTTCGGGGCGCCCGTTCCTTCGGGAAACACCCGCGGCCACGCGATCGAAAAACGATAGGCTTTTACGCCGAGGTCCCTGATCAGCCCAACGTCTTCCTTGTAGCGGTGATAGTGATCGTTGGCGCGATCCGCGTTGCTGCGATCCTCGATCTTGCCGGGTGTATGAGAAAAGGTATCCCAGATCGACTGGCCCCGGCCGTCTTCATGGACGGCGCCTTCGATCTGATAGGCGGAAGTGGCGGTGCCCCACAGAAAGCCAGTCGGAAAACGGGCGGGGGCGTGCCGGTCGGAGGCTGGTTTTGGCTCGCTGTCTTCTGACTTCGCGGGCGTAGCCGCTATCCCGAGTGCGGAAAGACCTGCAAGCTTGGCAAAATGTCGCCGAGAGAATTTACTGAACACCGCTGCTCCTAATAGGAATCAATTTGATAGACAGACACCCTGTCGATTTCGAATGCGACCGAATTGGGAGTTTCGGCGTCGACAAGTCCCACGCCTTTGAAGTACTTCGCGCCCATCGCTAAATTCACGATCATGTACATCGGATCGTCAAAACCGAAGGGGACCTTGATATCGGCCACGGGCTTGCGGTCGACAAAGTAGGTAATGCGATCCCGCTCCCATAGCGCTCCATAGTCATGGAAATCGCTGGGAGCGTCCGGAAGGATAAAATCCTGCGGGCAGGATTGGATACGTCCGGTGTCGGGGTGCCGCCAATGTGTCGTCATCACGATCGCGCCGGGTTCCTCTCCGCGTCCTTCCACGATGTCGATCTCGGGCGGCCAGCCGCCATCATTTGCGAGCATCCAGAAGGCCGGCCATACGCCAGTCCCCACCGGTATCTTGGAACGAATCTCGAAGTAACCGTACTTTTGCGAAAATGAATTTTGGGTCGTGAGGATACCCGACACATACTCATTATCGAACAGCACCGATTTCAGTTCGGGAGGCGTGCGGCTTGCGACGATCGAAAGAATGCCATCACGAATTTTGAAAGGGTCGAGGCCCAGCGGGGTTGTTGCTCGTCCGGCATAGCGCGGGTCCACATAGATCTGCTGTTCACCGTTGTAGGTGGTTTTGCGCTTGAAGTCGGAGCCGTCTCCTCCCCAGTAGCGCGCTTCTGGCCAGGCGGCGCCGCCGGCATAATGAGGCGTCCACTTCCCGCTCAGCAATGGGTGCTGGTCGAAATCATCGTGGAAGGTCCGGTGCAGGGACAGCGACGTCAGGGGGGCTGGGTGATTTGAGGATTCGGTGGGACGGCATGTGTCAGGGAGATCGGTCGTGACTTGCAATGTAAGCTGCGTCGGCGCGGCCTTGAGATCGTCTTGCGCAAAAGCGGGTGAGATAACGATGAAACAGCCGATCGCGACCAGAATTCTCAGCGTCAATTTGTCGATCCTCGGTTCGCATGGCGACAACAATGTCGTCCCCCCGTATAACCTTTGACCTTTTCGTCCGGCAAGAAACGTCTACGCGATCGTACCGGTGGAGTGGAATTCGGCCGCGAGCTTGTATTGAGCCCAGGTCCGATCAAGGTTTTATCCTACATCAGCAAAAGCATTAGAAAACGGACATTTCACGTTCAATTTGCGTACCAGGAGGCTCCGCACAGCCGCTTGGCCGGTGCCTGCTTCCGTGGGGACCGGCTAAACCGGACGCGGTCCCGACCAAAGTCCTGCCGCTGGCCGTATGAGGCCTTGACCATCGATGACTTCATCGTGTGAGATAAAGCCATGATCCACGGTCGATCGATCCTGCTTGTCCTTGCGCTCGCGGCACCGCCGATGGCGTCGGCAGAAACCATGAGTTTCGAAGACGCGACGGCAATACTGGGCAAGAGCTGCGCCAAGGACATCGAATCAAATTGCCGCGGCGTTAATCTCGACTCGATCCGTACCAAGGACTGCCTTTACCGGAATCAGGACAGCGTGTCGGCCCAATGCACGGCCGATAATGTTCGAGCCTTCGATGCGATCCAAAAGCGTATCGCGGCGCGCGCGGCCGTTCCCAAGCTATGCGAACGCGACGCTTCCAAATTGTGCGGAGGCCTCAAAAAGGGAGACAGCAAGGCTCTCGAATGCATATTGACGGCGACGCGCGGAGTAAGCGCAAGATGCAACCAGGCCGTTGGCGATGCGGGGTATCGGTGATGAGGCTGGCAAAGCGGAGCCTGCGCGACATTGGCCTGCTGACAGGCGCCCTGATCGTACTCGCGCAGCCCGCGCCACCGGCACGCGCTCAAGCGGCTGCCGCGCCGGACAACATCATCGAACAGCTCGCCGCTCTGGAAGCTCCGGCAGATGTGGATGTCGCTGCACTGCGCCAGCAGGCTCTCGAGCGAGTTAAGTCGAAGGTGGACGGAACGCCGTTGAAGCGCCCGCCAATCGCCGCCCAGCTGCTTAAGTTGCCGCAATTCAATGTCGAGATTCAGTTCGACGCAGACTCTCCGATCATCAGGCCCGAGTCGTATCGAACGATCGGACGTATCGCCGATGTCCTCTCCCATCCAACGCTATTGCCGTACACGTTCCTGATCATTGGTCATACCGAAACAACGGGAAAACGCGAATACAATCTGACTTTGAGCCAGCGAAGAGCTGATGCGGTCCGCGATGTGCTGGTAACGACGTTCAAGATTTCGCCGAAGCGCCTCAAGGCGATCGGTCTGGGCGAAGAGCAAATGCGAGATTCCGCCCACCCGACAGCGCCGATAAACCAACAGGTCCAGGTTGTGACCGTTGGCAACGTGCCATAACGGAAAGATGGCCGATCAGCTCTGACGGCGATGCGATCTGCAAGATGCAGCGTTGAGCCGATATCGGACAAAATTCCGATAACTAAGAGAAGAAAGCCAGCCATTTTTTATCTGTTGATCGTTCGCGTTCGCACGTTGCGATAATGCGCCGCACAAATTTTGCAGATGACAAATTTGCGGATGTCTGAGCTGATCCACAAAATGCGCATGACATTGTTTTCTGTGATTGTGATCAGATAGGGTGCGATGACCTTCGGGGATGTGAACTCTCACCTAGGTCGCGAAAAAAATGGAGGAGATGCATGACTCAGAACAACAAAGTTGTCTGCCGCCTTCTTTTTGGCCGAGTTTCACCGTTCAGTCGACGCCATGTCTGAATCCGATCACAGTGCTACGACGTCGGTTGAAAGCATGACTGCGAAACTTGAAATGGCAACGCCGTCGCCTTCCGATCAGACCCGGCGAACGCTCCTCTTGACCGCTCTCGCCGCGGGAGCGTGCATTGCGGCATCCCCATCCGTTGCCGGCGATGAGGATCAGCCCGGCAGCGACGAGCGACCTCAAAAAGCTGATATTCTCGTTCTCTCCGAGGGCGAACATGCGGGCGAGGTCATCAAGCCGCAGGATCTAAAACTCGGCGGACCGCCGGTCCGCGCCTGGCCAAAGGACCCAAAAACCTCGGTGGTCCGCAAGGGCTCGCGGTTGAACGAGGTGCTGGTCATCAGGCTTGATCCAGCCGAACTGGATGATGAGACGCGTTCGCACTCTGCTGACGGTATCGTTGCCTATTCGGTCATTTGCGCCCACGCGGGATGTCCTGTGACAGCCTGGGTGAAAGGGGAGGCCGGTGACAAGGACGTGTTTAAATGCGTCTGTCACAATTCTGAATATGATCCCCGGCAAGGCGCGCAAGTCGTGTTTGGACCAGCGCCCCGGCGTCTTGCGGCGCTTCCGCTGGCGATAGCCGATGGTTCGCTCATCGTGGCGGCAATATTTGTCGGAAAGGTAGGTGCGCAGCAAGGAGGGTGACGGCGGCCTGCCGCCGCAACGGGTTCAGTACAACGATAAAAGATAAAATAGGGAAGACAAACAAATAGGGAGGTAGCGTCTATGACCACGAAGCAATGGCTATTGTCGAGCTTGGTTGCGTCCACGTGCCTTGTCTCAATCGCCGCCAGCGCCGGCCCGATTGAGAATTACAGCCCGGTGACCGCAGATCGTCTCGCAAATCCCGAACCCGGCAACTGGATGCTGTATCGCCGGACTTATGACGGGCAGGGCTATAGCCCGCTCGACCAGATCAACACCTCCAACGTCAAAAACCTGACACCGGTGTGGACCTTCTCCACCGGCGTAGTCGAAGGGCACGAGGCGCCGCCGATCGTCAACAATGGCGTGATGTTCGTCGCAACCCCGATGGGGCAGGTGATCGCCCTCAACGCCAAAACCGGCGATGAGTACTGGCGATACAAACGCCAGCTTCCCGACGATCTCTTTCAATTGCATCCGACCAGCCGCGGCGTCGGATTGTGGCAGGACAAGCTGTATCTGGCCACGACCGACGATCATGTCGTCGCGCTCGACGCCAAAACCGGCAAGGTGGTCTGGGACAAGAAGGTCCAGGACTACAAGAAGGGTCAGTACATGACCCTGATGCCTTTGATCGTCGACGGAAAGGTTGTCGTCGGAGGGTCCGGCGGCGAATTCGGCGTTCGGGGATATGTCGTCGCGTTTGACGCCAACGATGGCAAGGAACTCTGGCGGACCTTCACTATCCCGGGCGAGGGCGAGCCCGGCCATGACACATGGAGCGGCGACGACTGGAAGTCGGGCGGCGGATCCGCCTGGATGACTGGCAACTACGACAAGGATACCAAGACGATTTATTGGGGTGTCGGCAATGCCGCACCTTGGCCGGGTGGACTTCACCCCGGTGACAACCTCTATACCAGCTCTGTGCTCGGGCTCGATCCCGACACCGGCAAGATCAAGGCATTCCACCAGTACCATCAAAACGATTCATGGGATTGGGACGAAGTGGATGCGCCGATGTTGGTCGACCTGCAGAGGGACGGGCGCTCTTTCAAAAGTCTGATCCATCCGGGACGCGACGCGATCTTCTGGATTCTGGAACGCACGCCGGAGCGCATCAACTACGTGGCGGGCTGGCCTTTCGTTCATACTGATGTCTGGAAAGGCATCGAAGCCGAGACCGGCAGGCCAACCGTCGACCCCGCGCATAAGCCAACACTCGGCAAACGGGTCGATTTCTGTCCTTCATTGTGGGGCGGCAAGGATTGGCCATCCGCGGCCTATAGCCAGAAAACCGGTCTGGTTTACGTTCCCGCCAACGAGAATTTCTGCGGCGGCTTTACCGGCGAGAAGGTGCCGTTGGTTCCCGGCCAGCTTTGGCTCGGGACCAAGGCGGAAGATATCGGCCTGACGGTGCGCCCCGGCGCGGATCATTTCGGCGAACTGCAAGCGTGGGATCCGGCCACCGGCAAGAAGGCATGGTCGCACAACTTCGCCAAGTCGCAGCTGTTTGGTTCGGTGACGGCGACCGCGGGTGATCTGGTCTTTGCCGGAGGTACCAATGACCGGTATTTCCGGGCCTTCGATGCCAAGACGGGTGACGTCCTTTGGGAGCAAAAGACCAACTCGGGAATCATGGGCATGCCGATGGCCTACGAAGTGGATGGCACCGAATATATTGCCGTCCAGTCGGGCTGGGGTGTCGATGCGCAGCGCATCCAGGACGCGCTGGCCGGCGACAACGTCGGTATCGAGAGTAACGTGCCCCAGGGCGGCGTCGTTTGGGTGTTCGCCGTCAAGAAGTAACCGCTTCCTCCCAGGCGGGCGAGCAAACAAACAAGAAAGGGCGACGGACAAGATGCCCGCCGCCCTTTTTTAATTGCTCAGCAGGTCGACGTTCAGCCTACTTGCAGCCTACTTGCCCTTGGTATCGACCTTTTGCTTCTCGTCTTCGTTCATTTTTTTGACGGTCGCATCCTGATTGGCCTCACCGGTGGTCTGCGTGGTCGTGGCCGGCGGGCTGGCATCAGGAACAGAAGTTTGCGCCGGCGGTGTCTTCGCCGGCCGCGTGGCTGTGGTGTCGGGTGGCTGACTTGTCTGGGCGGCCACCTCCTGCGCGCTCGAAAGAAGGACGCTCGAGACCAACGCCGCGAGCGTCATCAGTTTGCAGTTCATTGATCCGGCTCCTCTCAGATCAATGAAAACGACCTGTATCGTCTAACGTTCCACCTCACGCCTCCAGTTGCTTGCCGATCGGCAGTGCCCGGATGCGTTTCCCGGTCGCGGCGAAGATGGCGTTGACCAGGGCTGGAGCAAACGGAGGCACGCCCGGCTCTCCGACGCCGCTGGGTGGCGTATTGGCATCAACGGGTACGATGTACACGTTGGTCACGAGGGGGGACTCGTCGATCCGGATCACAGGGAAGTCGTCAAAATTGCCCTGTTGGACCTTGCCGTCCTTGAAGGTGATCTCGCCGTATTTGGCGAGGCTCAGCCCCATGATCGCGGCACCCTCAATTTGCGACTCGATCCTTTCGGGATTGACGAACGTGCCGCAGTCGATGGCGGTGTCGACCCGGGGCACGGTGAGCTTGCCCTTGTCGTCAATGGATACCTCGACGATGGTGGCGATATAGCTGACGAAACTCCGGTGCACGGCAATGCCGAGCCCGCGTCCTTTGGGCACCGTCCGTCCCCAGCCACCCTTGTCGGCGACCAGTTCGACCACGCGCCGCAGACGCGCGGTATCGATCGGATAGCTGTCGTACGGCTCGCCATAGTTCCACGGGTCTTTCACGGAGGCGAGACTGACGATCCGCGGAGAGCCGATCAGCTCCAGCAGCATGTCCTTTTGATCGCGGTTGGTGGCGTGCGCGAGTTCACCCACCATCGATTGGACCGCAAAGGCGCGCGGGATATTGGACACCGAACGGAACCAGCCGATGCGGGTGTGAGCGGCGGCTTCCGGATTCTCGCACTGAACATTGGCAATCTCGAACGGCATATCGATAAGCCCCATGCCGAGTTCGAAGGGGGCCTCGTGCACGGCGTTGGCCGCAAACGTCGAGGCGATGGTTGGCGCGACACTGCGGTGGCGCCAGGCAATCACCTTGCCGTTCTTGTCGAGGCCGGCTTCGATCCGCTCCACCGAGACGGTGTGCAGGAAGTCGTGACGAACGTCATCTTCCCGCGTCCACTGCACCTTCACCGGAGCCCCTAGCGCCTTTGACAGCAACGCCGCTTCAAGCGCGAAATCGCACTTCGATTTGCGTCCGAATCCGCCCCCCAGCAGCGTGACGTTGACGGTGACGTTATCCTCGGGGATTCCGAGGGTCTTCGCGACGTCTTCGCGCGTGCCGCCGGGGCTTTGCACGGGCGCCCAGATTTCGGCCTTGCCATCCCTGACGTTGGCGACCGCGACTGGGGTCTCCATGCTGACATGGGCAAGGTGAGGCAGGTAGTATTCGCCCACGATCACCTTGTCGGCGCTCTTCAGGGCGGCGTCTACGTCGCCCTCCTTGCGCACGACCAAACCCGGCTTGCGCGCGGCTTCCTCGAGTTCGGTTCGATAGGCAGCCGACTCGTATTTTGCGTTGGCCCCGTCGTCCCAGACGACCTTGAGCGCGTCACGTCCCTTGATGGCCGCGCCGGTGTTACGCGCGATCACCGCGACGCCGCCGAGTGGCTGGAACTTGGACGGCCACGGCCACCCCTGGACTTCCATGACCTTTTCGACGCCGGAGACCTTCATCGCGTCAGTTGAGTCGAAGGACACCAGCTTGCCGCCGGTCACCGGCGGTCGTGCGATCACGGCATATTTCATGCCGGGGAGACGCGTATCGCTACCGTAGTGCGCGGTGCCAACGGTAATGTCACGAAGGTCGACAATGCCGATTTCACCTTTACCGAGATAGCGAAAGTCCTTCGGGTCCTTTAACTTCAGGCCTTCAACGCTCGGCACCGATTCCTTAGCCGCATCGGCAGCCAGTTCGCCGAACCCAAGATGGCGACCGCTCGCGGAATGAACCACCTCATGGTTCACCGCCTTGACCTCGGTTGCCGGCACGCCCCAACGTTTGGCGGCCGCGGCTTCAAGCATGGTGCGCGCCGACGCGCCGATCTCGCGCATCGGGATCAGATAGTGCCGTGTGCTGCGCGACCCGTCGGTGTCCTGATTGCCGTATTTCACTTCGTCGCCGTGCGCCTGCTGCACCTTTACGCGCGACCAGTCGGCTTCCATTTCCTCAGCCACGATCAACGGCAGGCTGGTACGGACACCCGTTCCCATTTCGGAACGGTGCGCCACGATCGTAACCGTTCCATCGGATGCAATGGCGACGAAGACGCGCGGATCGACCACGGTGCCATGCGGCATCTTTCCGGCGCCGGTTTCATAAGCCGCGAAAGCCTGACGCGACATGATAGGCGCGGCCAGCACCAGCCCGCCCGCGATGCCGAGACCCCTAAGAATGCTGCGGCGTGAGACGTTTTCAACCTTGATGCGGCCCTCAATGCCGCGAAGCCTATCGGGATTTGTGATGATGTTCATGATCAGACTCCCGTCGAAGCGAGATGGATCGCGTTTTCGATGCGTTGGTAACAGCCACACCGGCAGATGTTGCCCGACATCGCTTCGCGTATCTGGTCGTGTGTGGGTTTTGGATTTTCCGCGAGCAGCGCGGCGGCCTGCATGATCTGGCCGACCTGGCAATAGCCGCATTGCGGGACATTCATCTGGCGCCAGGCTTTCTGAACCGCATGATCGCCTGTGGGATGAAGACCCTCGATGGTGGTGACCTCCCGGTCGACCACGTCGGAGACCGAGGTGATGCAGGCGCGCACGGCCTGCTTGTCGACAATAACCGTGCATGCGCCGCAGAGAGCCTGACCGCAGCCAAATTTCGTGCCCATCAATCCGACTTCATCACGGAGAAACCAGAGTAATGGAAGATCCGGGTCGCCGTCCCAGTTTTGCTCGTGGCCGTTAATCTTCACCTTGATCATGATCGTTCCTCGCTCTTTATAAGCTGTTGATGTCTATCCGGCGCGAGCAAGAACATGTTTCTCTGGCGCTCACCGCCGTTGTTTCTATCCCCCGTCATACCGGCTCGCTCCTAAAGCGCCGATGTAACGAGCGAATGCAGACGTCCCCTCTACGATCTCCT
>JAQGKC010000041.1 GCA_028290305.1 Bradyrhizobium sp. | reverse complement strand
TCATGTGCTGGTGCTGGTGCCGGCGCGTTTCGCGGTCCAGGTGATCAGGGATGCCGCGGCGGCCGGCGCCCGCTCCGCCACCATCGTGACATCAGGCTTCAGCGAATTGCAGGACGACGAAAGCCAGCGGCTCGCCGCCAAGCTGCAGCAGGCTATTCGTGAGACCGGACTTGCGGTCACCGGCCCGAATTGTCTCGGTAATCTCAGCGCCGGCGAAAACCTGTTCACCAATATCGACGATCGCATCGTCACGATGGAGGCCGGACCGGTCGCGATCGCCGGTCAATCCGGCGCGATTGTCATGGCGATCCGCCAGACGCTGGAAGATCGCGGCGTCGGCGTCGGCTACATGGTCACGACCGGAAACGAGGCCGGCCTCGAGACCCCCGATTTGATGGCCTATTTCGCCGCCGACCCCTCGGTCCGCGTGATCGTGGTTTATCTCGAAGGCGTCCGCAACACCAAGGTGTTCCGGCAAGCCTGCAAGGCCGCGCGCGCGGCCGGCAAACCTGTCATCGCGCTCAAGCTCGGCGCTTCCGAAGGCGGCCGCGCCGCCGCCATGGCGCATACCGGCGCGCTCGCCGGCTCGATCGAGACCTTCGACGCGATCTCGACACGCGAGGGCGTGATCCGCGTCCGCGGGCTCGACGAACTGATCGAAACCACCGAATGTTTTGTCCATGCCGACACCCCGAAGGGCAATCGCCTCGCCGCGGTGACGCTGTCAGGCGGCAAGCGCGGCCTGCTGATCGATGCATTTCATGCGGCGGGACTGAATTTCGCTCACCTCGGCCCGAACGCCAGTGAAAAACTCGCGAAAATGCTCGGCCCCGGCAGTATCGTCGGCAATCCGCTCGATGCGGGATTCGCCGCCGTGGTCGATCCCTCGGTCTATATGCAGTCGATCCAGATCATGATCGACGATCCCGATACCGACATCGTCATCATCGACGCCGAACTGCCGAAAGCGCCGCACGAATTGCGCGAACGGAATCTGCGCATCGTCAACGGGAAAGCTGCGGCCGCCAACAAGCCGGTCATCTACATCAGCACGATGTCGATCGGCTTTACCGAGTTCACCAAGACCTTGCGCAAGTCGCTGCCGCACATCGCCGTCATGCAGGGTCTCGATCGGGCGGTGGGCGCGATCAAGGCCTTGATCGATTACGCCTCGCTGCGCAAGGAAGTGCCGGACGTGGTATCGAGCTCCAGCGCTTCGGCGCGGGCGACGCTTGAGCGAACACTTAAAGGCGCAAAAGGTGCCGCGCTCGACGAGGTCGCCTCGAAGAAGCTGCTTAGGGCATACGGCATTCCGGTCTCGAAGGAAGAGATCGCGCAGACCGCCGCCGACGCCGTGAAGATCGCCAAGAAGATCGGCTTTCCCGTCGTCGCCAAGGTCGTCAGCGCGGACATTTTACATAAATCCGATATCGGCGGCGTGGTGCTCAACCTCAACAGCGCAGCCGAGGTCAAGAAGGCGTTCAACGACATCACCGCGCGGGTGAAGAAACTGAAGAACAAGCCGAAGCTCGAGGGCATCCTGATTGCGCAGCAGGTCAAGGCCGAGCTCGAACTCGTGGTCGGCGCGTCGCTCGATGCCGAGATGGGACCGGTGGTGCTGTTCGGCACCGGCGGCGTCGATATCGAACTGATGAAGGATGTTGCGCTGGCCGGCGCGCCGCTCGATGCTGCCGAGGCCAGGGAATTGATCAACCGCACCAAGGCCGGGGTCAAACTGAAAGGCTACCGCGGCAAACCCGCACTGCACGAGGCTTCCGCCGTGAAGGCCATCGTCGGCCTGTCCAACCTGATGGCCGATGCCGGCAACCGTATCGCCTCGATCGACGTCAATCCATTCCTGATCAATACCAGGACCGGCGTCGCCGTCGATGGCCTGATCGTCCTCAACAACGCCGCAGCCAAAAGCGCCGCGGGGCATTAACGCTGGCGCCGAAAGCTCCTCCTAGGCCGAAGGTTGCAAGATTTTCCCGGGTTCATCATTGGCAAAGTGAAACGGGACGGGTTACGCTCCCGGCCAATCAAGGCATCAAAGAATGCCGCCAACAAAGACACATCGCTTTGTCTGGGAGGACACCATGGGATCTTCGCAACGACCTTGGCTGGTCGATCGGCGGACTATTCTTAAAACCAGCGCTGCAATTGCTGCAGTGCAATTCTCATCGCCCTACATCATCAAAGCCCGCGGCGAAACGCCGGTGCGGATCGGAATGGTCGATCCGATCACCGGCGTTTACGCTGCGATCGCACAGGGCGAGGTGGTGGGCGCCAAATTCGCCGCCGAGGAGGTCAACAAGAAGGGCGGCATCCTCGGCCGGCCGGTCGAGCTCCTGATCGAGGACTCGGCCAATGATGTCGGCACCGGCGTGCAGAAGACCCGGAAGCTGATCGAACGCGATCAGGTCAGCTTCATCATCGGCGATGTGAATTCCGGTATCGCGATCGCAAGGGCGCAGGTCACCAGCGCAAAGAAGGTGCTCCATATAGTCTCGGGCGGCCACACCGCTCCGATCTGCGGTGCTAACTGCTCATGGATCGTGTTCAGGGTCTGTAATTCCACCTCCATGGATGCCAACGCCATCGCGAGCACGCTGATGGAGAAATTCGGCAAGAAGTGTT
>JAQGKC010000003.1 GCA_028290305.1 Bradyrhizobium sp. | reverse complement strand
TCATGGTGGTGCCGCCATAGCTGCACACCGAATCGGTGACGTAGCCGGTCGCGGTCTTCTGGGTGTCGTTCTTTGTGCAGTTTTGCTTCGCCATCGGCGAGAGCGACGTCGTCATCTTCTTGTCGGTGGTCTCGTCGGTGCAATGCTGCATCGTCATCTCCGGCATCGGAGATCCCGTGCGCAGCACCTTCATTTCCCACAACCCGGCCTTGCGGACCGGCAGGTCGACCGCGCGGGCGTCATTGGCCGGCAGCCCGACCAGCAGGCCGAGCGCCAAACCAAGGGCCGCACAAGGCAACGCCAACTGCCGCATCATGCCCATGCTCCCAGCAGGTTTTTCGTCACGTCAGTGACGGCTCAGTAGAGCGTGCGCAACGGACGGTTATTGGCGCCATAGGGCACCCAGCGGCAGGCGAACGAGATGTAGCCACCGGGGTGCGGATCGACGGCGAGGAATTTCACCACCTTGCCGTAATAGGCGCAGTGATCGACCGCGAGCTGGCGGGCGTCGGCCTGGGTCGCCATCGAAAAGGCAATGATGCCGCCGGTATCGTTGCCCTTGAACGGCGGTACCCAGTCAGCCCGCGCCGGCGCGCCCGTCATTATTCCGCATATCGCAACCAGGCTCGCGGCCGTTATGATTCGCATTGCAAACTCCATTCGCTCCGCCGCACCTTAGAGCCCCTCGGCGGCCGTGAAAAGAACGGGCGGCGGCCGGCGTGCGGACTCTCTGCAGGTGTTGCCGCGTTGCACTTGACCTCGCCCGGGCTTCGCGGCACCGTCCGCGCGTTGGATCATTCGGCGGATTGCCCATGCACGACCTCTTCATATCCTTTCGAAAACTCGGCCTTGGGGTCGCGCTCGGCCTCGTCTTGGGGCTGTTTACGTTTGGGCATGCGGCCAAGGCGGCCAACGCGTTTGAGCTGAATTACTGGCTGTCCGGTCCGCGCTATGACGGCCGGGTGGCTGAATGCGAAGCCGCGCTAACGACCATTACGTCGCAGTTCCAGGAAAAGGAAAGCACCTTCTGGAATTCCAACCTCGAGATCAAGGCCTATGGTCGGGTCCATGAAACCGCATTCCGGCCCTGGCAATCCGACAACATTCCGCGCCGCTATTGCAGCGCCGATATCATGCTGAATGATGGCAAGCAGCGCACCGTGCACTACTCGATCATCGAGGATGGCGGGTTTGCCAGCTTCGGCCAGGGCGTCGAATGGTGCGTGACCGGGCTCGATCGCAACTGGGCCTACAATCCGGGCTGCAGGGCCGCCCGCCCCTGATTTCCGGGCGGATTTTCGCCCTGATATGGGTCGCCCCTCCGCCAATTCTGCTTTTTGTTCTTGAAATGTTCCAGCCTCCTGCTAGGCTTCCATGGGTTTGAGCAAGGGGGCGTGGCCATGTTTCATATTCGACCGATTTGGATTTCGCGGTTTTTGATGTCGTTTGGCCTGCTTGTTGTTGCGGCCCTGAGCGGCATCGCGACGGCGGGGATGGCGTCGGCGCAGGATCGGCGGCAGAATGCACCGGGTGAGTTCGATTATTACGTGCTGTCGCTGTCGTGGTCGCCTTCCTTCTGCGAGGAGACGGAGGAGCGCGGCAATAGCGGGCGTTCGCAAGCCCAGTGTGGCGGGCGGCCGTTTTCCTTCGTCGTGCACGGGCTCTGGCCGCAATACGAGCATGGTTTTCCCGAATATTGCCAACGGCCTTCGCCGAGGCTGGAGCGCAACATCATGACATCGATGCTCGATCTGATGCCCGCGCCCGGCTTGATTTACAATGAATGGGACAAGCACGGCACCTGCTCGGGCCTGGGCGAGCGCGCCTATTTCGAAGCCGTCCGCAAGGCGCGCGCGGCGGTGAAAATCCCCGAGGAGTATCTCCAACTCTCCGACGCCAAGACGGTGGCGCCTTCCGAGATCGAGGATGCCTTCATCAAGGTCAATCCCGGGCTGAGCACATCCGCGATCGCCGTGACCTGCAACCGGACGCGCCTGAGCGAAGTGCGTATCTGCATGAGCAAGGATCTGCAATTCCGCTCCTGCGAGGAGATCGACCGCCGCGCCTGCCGGCGCGACCAGGTGGTGATGCCCCCCACACGGGGCGGGTAAGGCGTTCCGCCGTCATTGATGCGGAGCCTGTCATCGGGCCGCACTTCGCGCGGACCCGGTGGCATCGCCCCTGAATGACGACGTCGACCTGCCAGCTCGCACAGCAATGACGTGGGTTACTTTCGTCGCCTGATGTCGTAACCCCTCTTCCATGAATTACCGTCACGCCTTTCATGCCGGCGGCTTCGCCGACGTCATCAAGCACATCGTGCTGGTGCGTATTCTCACTTATCTGCAGGACAAGCCGGCGGCGTTTCGCGTCATCGACACCCATGCTGGCGCCGGGGTCTACGACCTCACTGGCGATGAAGCCCGGCGCGGCGGCGAGTGGCTCACCGGCATCGCGCGGGCGATGCAGGCGCGATTTTCGGAAGCCACGTTGCCGCTGGTTGAGCCCTATCTCGACATCGTCAGGGCCTTCAATCCGCAACGTGACCTGCAGGCCTATCCGGGATCGCCGCTGATCGCACGCGCGCTGCTGCGGCCGCAGGATCGCCTGACGGCGTGCGAAGTCGAACCGAAGGCGCGCAAACGCCTGGTCGACGCGCTGCGCCGCGATACCCAGGCCCGTGTGGTCGACCTCGACGGCTGGGTGGCGTTGCCGGCTTTCGTGCCGCCGAACGAGCGGCGCGGCCTGGTCCTGATCGATCCGCCTTACGAGCAGAAGGATGAGTTCGAGCGGCTGGCCGAGGGTTTCGCGGAGGCCTTCGCGAAATGGCCGACCGGCAGCTATTTGCTGTGGTATCCGGTGAAAAGCCGGCGCGCCACCGACAGCTTGGCGCGGCATGTCGCCACGGTAGCCGGCACCGGCGCGTCACCTGGAAAATGCCTGCGCCTGGAATTCAGCGTCGCACCGCAGACCGCCGATGCCGGCCTGACCTCGGCGGGGCTCTTGATCGTGAATCCGCCGTGGATGCTGGCGAACGAACTTAAGGTCATCCTGCCCGAACTCGAAAAACCGCTCGGCCGGGGCGGCGCCGGCCGGTTCAGGCTTGAGGTACCCAAGCCTTAGCCTTGGTCGGACGAGCCGCAATCAGAGAAGCCTCAGTCAGACAAAGCCCTGGCCGGGCCACCGCACCCGACGCGCTGTGAAAAGTCCGATTTGAGCCGTAGGCAATTTGCAGGAAACCGTATTATGCTCAAGTCCATTAGGACTGGCTTTGCGTTCCGCTTCCGCGAATGGTAGCGGCGGAGTGATTAGGCCTCAAATAATTTCAAGACGGATCGGCGATTTCGCCTAATCCGCAAGTGGCCAAGCTCTCCGGCAGCGGATGCCGGTCAGGTCGATACGCAGGCGCGTAGCGGCGGAGCAGCACGGGGGAGGGGTTTCCCGATGGCCATGACTGGAACGGTCAAGTTCTTCAATGCAGAACGTGGCTACGGCTTCATCAAGCCCGATGACGGCGGCCGCGATGTGTTCGTTCACATCACCGCAGTGGAGCGGGCGGGATTGAAGGATCTGACCGAAGGACAGCGCATCACATTCGAGGTCGAGCCGGACAAGAAGGGCAAAGGTCCCAAAGCGGTCAACCTGGTGATTTCATCGTAGAACGCGTGTGTCCTAAAAAAATCCCGGCCGCAGGCGGCCGGGAGGTTGCGACACGGTATTTTCTTGTTGCTATCAGAAATGATAGTTGACGCCGGCGCGAACCAACCCGAACTGGTAGCCGTTCGATACGCCGGTAATGGTGAAGCGACTGTCCGAGAGATCGACATAGAGATATTCGACCTTGGCGCTCCAGTTCGGGGCGAAGCCGAATTCGGCGCCGACGCCGGCAGTCCAACCCACATCGGTATGGGATTCCGACAGGCCGAATGTCTCGCCGCGCAATTCGCCGAACGCCAGACCGGCGGTGCCATAAAACAAAATGTTGTTGACCGCATAGCCGACCCGGCCGCGCACGGTGCCGAACCACGGGTTCGAGAACTTCCACGGCGCAAATGTATCGTCGGCGCCGGTCGCCTGGATGTCGCCTTCGACGCCGAATACCAATGGACCCGATTGCCAGTTGTAGCCAGCCTGGGCGCCGCCCGCGAAGCCAGACGGGTTAGTTGGATTATTATCGACGGAGCCCCAGGCATAGCCAATATTGGCGCCGAGATAGGGGCCGGCCCAGCTATAGGCATTGAGCGGCTGATTGACGGTATAGGGAGCGCGCGATCCGTAAGGAAGGTCGGCTGCCTGCGCCGACACCGTCCATCCCGCAGCGATCAACGCCACAGCGCCCAAAACGACCCTGCTCATCTTTACTCTCCCTAACGCGACTGCCGTGACCACGGGTTCGCACGCCGAACCCATCGGGCAATGCCAACCCGCATAGTTACGGAACTGCATCTTTTACTGGTAAGATTTATCGAGACTTTTAAGTTAAAGGCTTGTTAAGGCCTGCTTCCTGCCGCCCCGCATTCTTAAGAAAGCGTTACGAGGAACCAACCGGCGCATTGCGGACGCGCCGGCACGGCCGCCTGCCGTCACCGCCGTAACGCTGGCGATGCACCATTCCAGCGCTTAGTTTAGGGCCATGGATCACGATTCTACCGATAGCCCGAAGGCCCCCGGCCCGCGAACGGCGCGGCGCGGTTCCGAACCGGCCCCCGGACAGCCGGATTTGCCGCCGCGAGACCCAGCCCAAGATTCGGCCCGGGATTCGACCTCTGCGGATATCGATCCCGCGACGGCTATCGCCGAGGAAGAGGATGAGGCGCGGCTGCCGGAGGTCCCCGAGGAGGCCAGCGAGGCGGTAGCGGAAGGCCGGCTTGCGGTCGGCCATGCCGCCATCGAACACGCCGTGCGCCTCGCCCCCACGTCGCCCGGGGTCTATCGCATGCTCAACGCGGCGAACGACGTGCTCTATGTCGGCAAGGCGAAAAACGTCCGCAAACGACTCGCTTCCTATGCCAGGGTCACGGCGCTGCAGCCGGCGCGCATCATGCGCATGATTGCGGCCACCGTGACCGTCGAAATCATATCCACCTCGACGGAAACCGAGGCGCTGCTGCTCGAGGCCAACCTGATCAAGCAGTTGCGTCCGCGCTTCAACGTGCAACTGCGCGACGACAAGTCGTTTCCCTATATTCTGATTACGGGCGACCACTGGGCTCCCCAGATCCTCAAACATCGCGGCGCGCAGTCACGGCCCGGACGCTATTTCGGACCGTTCGCCTCGGCGGGCGCGGTCAATCGCACCATCACGGCCCTGCAACGCGCCTTTTTGATACGCTCCTGCACCGACGGATTTTTTGAAAGCCGCACCCGGCCTTGCCTGCTCTATCAAATCCGGCGCTGTTCGGGGCCTTGCACCAGCGAAATCGATTTTCCCGGCTATACCGAACTGGTGCGCGAGGCGACGGATTTCCTTTCCGGCCGCAGCCGTCTGGTCAAGCAGGAGCTCGCTGGCGAAATGGAAAAAGCCTCGGCCGAACTCGCGTTTGAAACGGCGGCGGTTTACCGCGACCGCCTCGCGGCGCTGTCGGCGATCCAGTCGCAGCAAGGCATCAATCCGCGCACCGTGGAGGAAGCCGACGTGTTCGCCATCCACCAGGAGGGCGGATATTCCTGTGTCGAGGTGTTCTTCTTCCGCACCGGGCAGAACTGGGGCAACCGCGCCTATTTTCCACGCGCGGAGAAATCATTCACACCGGAAGAAGTACTGGCCTCATTCCTCGCGCAGTTCTACGACGACAAACCGCCCCCGAAACTCGTGCTGCTGTCGCACCGGATCGAGGAATGCGAACTGCTGGCCGATGCGCTTTCCATCAAGGCCGGGTTCAAGGTGGAAGTCTCGACACCACAGCGTAGTGAGAAGAAGGAACTGATTACCCACGCCCTCACCAATGCGCGCGAGGCGCTCGGCCGCAAGCTGGCCGACACCGCGACGCAGGGCCGGCTGCTGCAGGGGCTGGTCACCACGCTCGGGCTGCCGCATCCACCGAAGCGGATCGAGGTCTATGACAACAGTCACATCCAGGGCACCAACGCGGTCGGCGCCATGATCGTGGCGGGGCCAGACGGCTTTATCAAAAACCAGTACCGCAAGTTCAACATCAGGTCCGAAGGCCTGACGCCGGGCGACGATTACGCGATGATGCGCGAGGTGCTGCAGCGGCGCTTCAAGCGGCTGCTGACGCCTGCGGCGGACGGCACGACCAAACCCGACGACGATTCGTTTCCGCAATGGCCCGACCTCGTCATCATCGACGGCGGCCGCGGCCAGCTCAACGCCGTCAAGGAGATTTTCGACGGACTGGGGCTGACTCAGGTGTCGCTGCTGGCAGTCGCCAAGGGCCCGGATCGCGACGCCGGCCGCGAAACCCTGTTCATGCCGGATCGCGAGGCGATCAAGCTCGAGCCGCGCGACCCGGTGCTGTATTTCATCCAGCGGCTGCGCGACGAGGCGCATCGCTTTGTGATCGGCTCGCACCGCAAGCTGCGCAAAAAGGATATCCGGGAAGCGGGTTTGCAGGAAATTCCGGGCATCGGCCCGTCACGCAAACGTGCCTTGCTGCATCATTTCGGAACGTTGAAGGAGATCGAACGGGCATCGGTCGCCGACCTCGGCAAGGTTCCCGGCGTCAGCGCGGAAAGCGCCCGCAAGATTTTCGAGTTTTTCCACGCGCAGCCGGGTTAGGGGCAGGTTTCGCGTCATATTCGCGTCGTCACCAACAGATCACGTGCGCCACACGGTTGACCTTCATGCTTCGGCGGTATTGGTAAGGCGGATGAACATCGCAACGACAAGGGGGTCGGCGAAAAGCTCGCTGTCCCTCCCGAATATACTGACCTATGCCCGAATTGCCGCCATCCCGGTGGTGGTCGGCTGCGTCTTTTGGGAGTCTATCCTGGAGGGCCCGATGTGGTTGCGCTGGGTGGCGCTGGCCGTGTTCATCGCCGCCGGCGTTACCGATTATCTCGATGGCTATTATGCGCGAATCTGGGACCAGCATTCGGCATTTGGCCGGATGCTCGATCCGATCGCCGACAAGCTTCTGGTTGCATCCTGCCTCCTGATGCTGGCCGCCGACAACAGCATTCATGGCTGGACGCTGTGGGCCGCCATCGTGATCTTGTGCCGGGAAATCCTGGTGTCGGGCCTGCGCGAATATCTAGCCGCGCTGCGGGTCAGCGTCCCCGTCACGAAACTTGCGAAATGGAAGACGACGATCCAGTTGGTCGCGATCGGCTTTCTGATCGCGGGCGAAGCCGGCGAGCAGATTTTACCCGCCACCACGCTGATCGGAATCGCCCTGCTGTGGATATCCGCGATTTTCACGATCTACACCGGCTGGGACTATTTCCGCGCCGGCATTCATCATCTGATCGAGGAGGATGAGGGATGAAGGTCAAGTATTTCGCATGGGTGCGCGAACGGATCGGCAAATCGGAAGAAACGGTCGAGCCGCCGCCCAGCGTCCGCACCGTCGACGACCTGATCGGCTGGCTGGCGCGGCGCGGCGAGACCTACGCCTATGCCTTCGAGACGCCGCGGGTGATCCGCGCCGCGATCGACCACGCCCATGTCAAACCGGACACGATGATTGCCGGCGCCCGCGAGATTGCCTTTTTCCCGCCGATGACCGGCGGTTAAGCCGTTTGCGAAGTGTTTTCGAGCGAAGTGGATACCGGTTCGCGCCCGGAAAACGCGTCAAAATAAAAGCTACAGCCATCGCGATAATCTCATGACCGCTGCCGTGACCATCCGTATTCAGGAAGCCGATTTCGACATCGGGCAGGAGATCGCCTCGCTTACCCAGGGGCGGAAGGACATCGGCGCGGTCGTGAGTTTTTCCGGCATCTGCCGGGACAGCGAGGGCGGCGACGCCATCGCGGCGCTGACGCTCGAACATTATCCCGGCATGGCGGAGGCCGAAATTGCCCGGCACGCCGAGACCGCGATGTCGCGCTGGCCGTTGACCGGGCTAACCGTCATTCATCGCGTCGGCCGTATCGCCCCCGGCGAAAATATCGTGCTGGTGCTGACGGCATCAAAGCATCGGCAGGCGGCGTTTCAGGCGGCGGAATTCTTGATGGATTATCTGAAGGCCAACGCGCCATTCTGGAAGCGTGAGGAAAAACCCTCGGGAACCAGTTGGGTCGATGCGCGCGATCACGATGACGCCGCCGCCGCGCGCTGGACCAAACCCTGATGGCCAAGCGCGCGAGACCGGCTGCCAGGCGCGGCCGCGCGGCATCGAAATCCCCGGAGGCCCGATCCGGCGAATTGCTGACGCTGCTCGATTTCGTCCGTTACGGAGTGAGCCGTTTTATCGAGGCGAAGCTGGTGTTCGCGCACGGCACCACCGATCCGGTGGCCGAGGCCGCCTTCCTCGTTTGCGAAACATTGCATCTTCATCCCGACCAGTTCGAGATGTTTGCGACCGCGCGCGTCACTGCAGCGGAGGCCAAAGCCATTCTCGATGTGATCGCGCGCCGCGTCACCACGCGGAAACCCGCGGCTTATCTGGTCAATAAGATCTACATGCGCGGCCTGCCCTTCTATGTCGACGAGCGCACGATCGTGCCGCGCTCCTTCATCGGCGAATTGCTGGACTCTCATTTCAGCGGGCAAAACGACGAAGAAGGCGGCTCGCTGATCGACGATCCCCAATCGGTGCGAAACGTGCTCGACCTCTGCACCGGCTCCGGATGCCTCGCTGTCCTCGCGAGCCGGAGTTTTCCAAATGCCCGAATCGACGCGGTGGACATTTCCAAAGATGCGCTCGATGTCGCCGCGCGCAACATTGCCGACTACGGTCTTGAAGAGCAGGTGACGCTGCATCGGGGGGATCTGTTCAAACCGCTTGGCGACAGACGTTACGACTTGATTATTTCCAATCCGCCCTATGTGGACGCGGACGGAATGGCGGCACTGCCGCGCGAATGCCGCGCCGAACCGAAACTCGCCTTCGACGGCGGCGTCGACGGGCTTGATATTACCGGCCGTATTTTGAAAGAGGCCGGGCACCATCTGACGCCCGAGGGCGGGTTGTTGTGCGAGATCGGCCGTTGCCGGCCCGCGCTTGAGGCCACCTATCCGCAGGCCAATTTTCTCTGGCTCGATACCGAGGAGTCCGACGGCGAAGTGTTCTGGATCAGCGCCGCCGATTTGTGAGTTCCCCGCCGCACCGGGTCGCCTTTCACGCTTATGTCCGGTACCGGAAATAGCCGCACTATCAGCCGATAACCGTGATGACAACGATCAACAGCAACTGAAATGGAAGTCCTTCGGGGCTATGTGATCGATGGCCGGCCCGACCGTTCCGCAGGAGTTTCTAAAGGGCCGAAAACGTCGGCCTGCGCATGCTGCTTGAGCCGGCGGGTATCGATGCCAAGGCCTTGCTGGCCCAGGCAGGCATTGAAGCCGAGGAACGCGAGGCTGCCGACAAGCTGCAAAAGCTTATTCTGGAAGAACTGCATCATCGTATCAAGAACACGCTGGCGACGGTGAGCGCCATCGCCTCGCAGAGCCTGCGTACCGCAACCAGTATCGAGCATGGCCAGCAGGCCATCGAGAGCCGACTGTTGGCACTGGGGCGCGCGCACGATCTGTTGCTGCAGGCGCGGTGGTCGAGCGCCGGCCTTGCCCATATCGTCCGTAACGCCACAGAACCCCGCGAGAGTCGGGATGCGGCTCGATTTTCGATTTCCGGACCGGAAATCCAGGTCACCTCCGGCTCGGTGATTGCGCTGGCGATGATGTGTAACGAATTCTGCACCAACACCACGAAATTCGGCGCGCTGTCCGTGCCGGCGGGGCGCATCGAGATCGCCTGGACCACCGACGAGGAGAAAGGTCGGCTACACCTGATCTGGACCGAAAAAGACGGCCCGCCAGTCCCGCTGCCGACCCGGCGGAGTTTTGGAACCCGCATGATCGAAACCCTCGGCAAGCAGCTCAATGGCGAAGCTCACCTGCCCTACGAGCCGACCGGTTTCGTCTACGCGCTGGATGTCCCTCTCAGTGCCCTCAAAGCGACCGGTTGAGTTGAAATAAGAGGCGGAGTTGCCGGTTTCCGTCGTCGGATGAAGCTGATAGATTGCGTAAAGCCGCCACGCCCCAAAACACAAGAGGCCCCCATGCTCGACAAGAGCCCACATTCCGCCACCGTCAACGTACCCAACGACCTCGCCGCGCACTGGATGCCGTTCACCGCCAACCGGGCCTTCAAAAAGGCGCCGCGGCTTCTCGCCGGCGCCAAGGGCATGCATTACTTTACCGTCGACGGCCGCAAGATCATCGACGCTGCGTCGGGCATGTGGTGCACCAATGCGGGCCATGGCCGCACCCAGATTTCCGCGGCTATCGCCAAGCAGGCCGAGACGCTGGATTATGCCCCGCCGTTCCAGTTCGGCATTCCGCAGGCGTTCGAACTCGCAAGCCGCATCGCCGACCTCGCGCCGGCCGGGCTCGATCACGTGTTCTTTTGCAATTCCGGATCAGAGGCCGCCGATACCGCGCTCAAGATCGCGCTGGCCTATCACCAACTCAACGGCCAGGGCACCCGCACCCGGCTGATCGGCCGTGAGCGCGGCTATCATGGCGTCGGCTTCGGCGGCACTTCGGTGGGCGGCATCGTCAATAACCGCAAGATGTTCGGCACACTGCTCGCCGGTGTCGATCATCTGCCCCACACCTATGACCGTGAGAAGCAGGCCTTCACCAAGGGCGAGCCGGAATATGGCGCGCACTTCGCCGACGAGTTGGAGCGCCTGGTCAATCTGCACGGCGCTTCGACCATCGCCGCCGTGATCGTCGAGCCGATGGCGGGATCGACCGGCGTGCTGCCGGCGCCCAAAGGCTATCTCAAGCGATTGCGCGAGATTACCCAGAAGCACGGCATTCTCCTGATTTTTGACGAGGTCATCACCGGCTATGGCCGGCTCGGCTACGCCTTTGCCGCGGAACGTTACGGCGTGCTGCCGGACATGATCACCTTTGCCAAGGGCATCACCAACGGCGCCGCGCCGATGGGAGGCGTGATCGTGCGCGACACCATCCACGACGCCTTCATGAGCGGCCCGGAGCATGTGGTGGAACTGACCCACGGCTATACTTACTCGGCGCATCCCCTGGCCTGCGCCGCGGCACTCGCAACCCTTGATATCTACCGCGACGAAAAGCTGTTCGAGCGCGCAATCAAGCTCGAGCCAAAATTCGCCGACGCCGTAATGTCGCTCAAGAACGAGCCGAACGTGCTGGACATCCGCACCATCGGGCTGACCGCCGGCATCGACCTCGCCTCGCGCCCGGACCTGCCGGGCAAGCGCGGCTTCGACGGGCTCAATAGTGCGTTCCACGACAATGACCTGATGCTGCGCGTCGCCGGCGACACCCTGGCGCTGACGCCGCCGCTGATCGTCACCGAGGAACAAATCGGCGAGATCGTCGACAAGGTCGCCAAGGTGATCCGCGCGACCGCGTAGCGGCTCTTTCTTACTTAACCTCGCCCCGCTTGCGGGGAGAGGTCGGATCACATCGATAATCGATAGATGTGATCCGGGTGAGGGGGACTCAACGCACCACTGGTGCTTGTGGATAGAAGAGCACCTCACCCCACCCTCCCCCCGCAAGCGCGGGGCGAGGGAGCTCAGCACCGTGTCCGCCGCTCGCGG
>JAQGKC010000001.1 GCA_028290305.1 Bradyrhizobium sp. | reverse complement strand
GCAGCGCATACCGATTCGTCTTTCCTTCGCCGAAATCCCGGACGGCCTCGCGCTGCGTGCCGGCATGAGCGTCAAGGTCTCGATCGATACCGGTCACCGACGCTCGCTCCACGAGCTGTGGCGCGACGTCACCGCGATCTTCGGAGCCTGACATGGCGCGAGCGGCGGCCGCGAGCGGGGTCATCAACCGGCCAATGATCACCGCAACCGTGATGCTTGCAACCCTGATGCAGGCGCTCGACACCACGATCGCCAATGTCGCGCTGCCTTATATGCAGGGCAGCCTGTCGGCGACCAGCGACGAGATCAACTGGGTATTGACCTCCTACATCGTGGCGGCGGCAATCATCACGCCGGCCACCGGCGGGCTCGAAGCAAAGTTCGGCCGCAAGCCGCTGTTCCTGACGGCGGCGATCGGTTTCATCGCGACTTCGATGCTGTGCGGCGCCGCTGTCTCGCTTACGCAGATCTTGGTCTTCCGCCTGCTCCAGGGCATTTTTGGCGCGCCACTGGTGCCGTTGTCGCAATCCGTGCTTCTCGATGCTTACCCGCCGGAGCACCAAGGCAATGCGATGGCGGTGTTCGGACTTGGGGTGATGCTCGGACCGATCCTCGGCCCGACGCTCGGCGGCTGGCTCACGGATTCTTACAGCTGGCGCTGGGTGTTCTACGTCAACGTTCCTTTCGGCGTGTTATGCGCGCTCGGCATTCTGTTGTTTCTCGGACGGCGGGTCGATCGGCCGCTGGCTGGCTGGCTCGACTGGCTGGGTTTCGCGACTCTCGGGCTAGGCATCGGCGCATTGCAGCTCTTCCTCGACCGTGGTGAGCGGCTGGTTCGCCTCGACCGAGATCCGGACCGAGGCCGCGCTTTGCGTGCTCGGCTTCTACCTATTTACGGTCCACACGCTGTCGGCGCGCGACCCCTTCATCGATCCCGTGCTGTTCCGCAACCGGAATTTCGTGCTCGGCATCATCCTGATCTTTATCGTCGGCGTGGTGTTGCTGGCCACATTGGCGTTACTGACGCCCTACCTCGAGACGCTCATGAACTACCCGGTGCTGACAGCGGGCCTGGTTCTCGCACCGCGCGGATTCGGCACCATGATAGCGATGGTGATCGCCGGGCGGCTCACGCGCTACGTCGATCCCTGCCTCATGATCGCTGCCGGTCTCGGAATCACGGGACTAGCGCTCTATCAGATGACCGGCTTCACACCGGACGTCTCGCAGGGCACCCTGGTCCGCACCGGCCTGACGCAAGGCTTCGGCATCGGCTGCGTCTTCGTGCCTTTGAGTACGGTCGCGTTCGGCACACTGGCGCCGGCGCTCCGCACACAGGCGACAGGGCTGTTCAACCTGATGCGCAATATCGGTGCGAGTATTGGCATCTCCATGATGAGCTATCTCCTGGTACGGAATTCTGTTGCCGAGCAAGCGGCGCTCGTCGAGCACATCACGCCTTACCGTCAGGTCGTGCGCGACTTCGCTCACCACCTCAGCCTCGCCACCCTTAGCGGACGCGCGGCGCTTGCTCAAATCGTGGGCGCGCAGGCGGAGGCCGTAGCCTTCATCGATAATTTCAAGCTGATGATGTATGTGTCGTTCCTGGCGATCCCGCTGGCGTTGCTGGTGCAGCGTCCGCGTGGCCGCCTTGGTAACGCAGTTCCGGCTTCGGATTGATCGACCACCGCATCGGCTCATGCATCGGCGGGAGAGCACGCGTGTCCCGTGCAGGAGGTTTCGATGTCGATCAAGGAGGAGCTGAGGGTCGCCAAGGAGAAATTCAGGCTGCTTTCGCTTTATGAGCGGTTTGAACAGGTCGTCATCATGTTCCTTACGATGCTGATCGCTGTCATTGTCATTGCAGCCGTTTGAGCCTGAAGATTCTGTTCGGGCTCGTTCTCTCGGGAAGCCTCGACCCGTCCGACTACGCGGCCTTCCAGGCCGTGTTTGGCAAGATCTTCACGGTGATCATTGCGCTCGAATTCAAGAAATCGCTTCTGGTGGTCGCCGAGCGCCGCGACACCT
The DNA here is from genome assembly GCA_028290305.1 of Bradyrhizobium sp. The sequence goes on along the minus strand of JAQGKC010000001.1, from coordinate 1,326 downwards.
TGGTCCAGATCCGCTCGGTCGTGATGATCGCGCTGCTTGCCGTATGCCGGAAGGTCATCATTCTCGACCTGAGCGTGCGTTGCATACCCCTGGCATTCGCGGCCGCTATCCTTGCGCTCGGCGCGGTCTATTGGCTGATGCGCGATAGCGATCAGCGCCTTGATGTTGGGCATGAGGATACTCGCAAGAGCGATAGACTCACCGGTTACTCAGGTAAACCGGCAGTTCCTCCAGCGCTGCGCGGCTTGTGCCGGATAGCACGATGTTGCCGGAGCGATCGTCCAGCGTGAGGCTGCGGAACGGGACCGCGATGAGGTGGTCGCTCAGTCCGGTTTAATCGCCGACGGCAAGGACAACGTAGACATTGCCGTCCTTGCCGAAAATGAAATCATTGATTCTTCCGAGCGTCTCGTTCTTATCATTGACGACCGGTTTCAGCTTGAGCGCATCGGCACGATAGCCTCTCGCGACCTCGTTAGCCTCTATCGGCGTTAGTGCGATTTCCTGCGCTGGGGCATGATCGATCGAGATGCCCGACAAAATGACCGCGGGCAGCAACGAAAGGCGGGATTTGTTCATGAGAGCCTCTCATGCTGTCCGGCGGTACGTCATTTCGGCGAACCGCTGGTATTGGCGCCGGTTGTAGCGGAGTTCGATCCCGTGTTCGACCCGGAGGTCTGTGAATCCGTGTCCATGACGATTTCGGAAACCATTTTGGAATCTGGATCGATCAACAGGACCCGGTCGGGCAGTTTCACGAACAGCAGTTTCTTTGCCTCCGGAACCTGATTGGTGACGTTGGTCGGAAGCGATTGCGCATTCATGGAATCAGGAACCTTGTCGCCGACCTGGAGCTGCGCGCCCGGCGCAGGCTGTGACGGCGAATTCGCAAGCCCCTGGTTGACCGTCCGTTGCTGCGTCGCAGTCAGATCCGGGTGGTCGTAGCCGGACGCTCTCTGGGCGGACGCGTAGCCTATGCTGCTGAAATCGCCCCGGTGATTGCGCCTGCGCGAATGAGTTGATTCATGATTGCCTCCTGATTGGCTGAGCGTTTCCTACCAGTCACACTGTCGGCCGACGCGTCGCGCCAACCGTGCGGTCATGTGGATTTGATAAGGGCAAGAACCCGGGGGCGCGTTGACCGCCATCAAGATCGCGCGAAATTAGCTTCTTTCCACCACGGTCGATGTCATCAGGCGTTACAGCCCCGCCCTTCGCGCGGCGAGCCGCGCCAGGCCGGACCAGTCGGCGTCGCTCTCGCCTTGCGCGACGCCCTCGATGAAATGATCCCGCACCAGGCTCGCGACCGGCATCGGCACCGCCCGC
>JAQGKC010000142.1 GCA_028290305.1 Bradyrhizobium sp. | reverse complement strand
TTCAGACGCACTGAGGCTCTCCTAGAACGTGTTTCGGAAGCATCTCAAGGTGTCGTTACGTGTGTGGACGAATGTGCGGGCGAGCTTTTCACGACCGAGAATTCATCAACGATATCAAATAGTTGATGGTGGGCGCGACAGGGATCGAACCTGTGACCCCCTCGATGTCAACGAGGTGCTCTCCCGCTGAGCTACGCGCCCTAAGACCTTAACTGACGGGTGGGGTCCGTATATCGGCTCCAAGGCAGGCAGGCAAGGATACCTGGCCACGATATTGGAGCTATTCAGGCCGCCAGCATCTTGTTCACTTCGCTGACCAATTCGCGAAGATGGACCGGCTTGGACAGCACCTTGGCATTCTTCGGCGCCTCCGAATCCGAATTAAGCGCCACCGCGGCAAAGCCGGTGATGAACATGATCTTGATGTCGGGATCGAGTTCCGAGGCGCGGCGCGCCAGCTCGATGCCGTCCATTTCGGGCATCACGATATCGGTGAGAAGCATTTCAAACGGCTCCTCGCGCAGCCGCTGATAGGCCGACAGACCGTTGTCGTGGGATGAGACCTGAAAACCCGCGTTTTCCAGTGCCTTGACCAGGAAGCGGCGCATGTCGTTGTCGTCTTCGGCGAGGAGGATTTTGTGCATGGCGGTTGGGGGTCGAATCCGAATAAGAGGATCAGTCCGTTCACTAAGCCCGATAGAGGGTAAATTTCGGGTGAAAGGTGACCGGCCGCTATCGGTAGCTCGTGAAGCTATTTCTGTACCGGAATGCTGTTCGAATCAATGAAGGCGGGCTTTTCCGCATCACAGAGACGTTCCAGGCGGTCTAAGAACTTTTTTCGCTTGGCAGAACGGTTATGATTACCGACAATACGTACTCATAAAACCTCCGTTTTTCTGGCAGAAATGACGTGTCGAGAATCGGATTCAGGGACGGCGCCCTAGGATGACCGAGTTTGATGGCGAACTGTCGCCCCCGTTCGAAATCGTAGAGCCGGCTGCGTGGCGGGCGCCAATCATCTTCAATTCTCCGCATTCGGGCTCGATCTATCCGGACGAATTCCTCAACGCTTCGCGGATTGATCTCGCCGCGCTGCGCCGCTCCGAGGATTCGTTCATGGACGAGTTGATCGGCGGCCTGAGCGACCACGGCTTTCCGGTGGTCCGGGTCAACTTTCCGCGTTCCTACGTCGACGTTAACCGGGAGCCCTACGAACTCGATCCGCGCATGTTCAACGGGCGATTGCCGAGCTTCGCCAATACGCGATCGATGCGTGTCGCCGGCGGCCTCGGCACCATCCCGCGTGTGGTCGGCGACGGACAGGAGATCTACCGCGAGCGCCTCAGCATCGACGACGCGCTTGCGAGGATCGAGGCGCTCTACAAGCCCTATCACCGCGCGCTGCGGCGGCTGATCAACAAGGCGCATCAGACCTTCGGTACGGTGGTGGTGGTGGATTGCCACTCGATGCCATCGATTGGAGTGTCGCGGGACGAGCCCAGGCGGCCGGACGTGGTAATCGGCGACCGCTATGGCACCAGTTGCGCAGCCCTGCTTCCCGACATGGTTGAGGAAACCATGCGCGCGCTGGGCTATTCGGTCGGACGCAACAAGCCCTATGCTGGCGGATTCATCACCGAGCATTACGGCAATCCCGCCAGCGGGCTTCATACCATCCAGCTCGAACTCAACCGCGCGATCTATATGGACGAACGGCGCCGCGAGCGCAGCGAACGGTTCGCGCAGGTAGCCATGGATTTCGTCGCGCTGGCGGATGCGCTGGCCGCCGTTCCGCTCGGAGACTTCGGACCGTTCCAGGCCGCCGCGGAATAGATAGACCGCTGATTTGAAGGTCGTCATTCCGGAATGACGCGCAAGCGACCGCTACGACCAGCTCCAAAAGAAAAAAGGGCCGCTTGAATGAACAAGCGGCCCAAGTCTAGGGAGGAAACGCCCAAGGAGGGCAGCGGTAACGCAAAGCGCTACCGCACCGCAACAATATGCGACCGCGCTGCACAAAACGCAAGGGGCTTTTAATCATTTCCGGTGCAAAAATTTGCAGGGCTGGGATGCGAGCAACCAAACCGAGGCCAACATATTTTTATCGTGATTTCAGCTAGTTAAAAGCGGTCTCGACGCTCTGGCGGTTTTGCCCCAGGGTCACCATGGTAATACTCTCGAATTCGTGATCGACGGTGTGATCAGAAAATACACCGCTAGGCACGGTGGATTCCAAGCCGAATAAAAGCTATCGCGACGCCCGATAAGCAGGCGTTGCCCGTGCGCAATTTGCAGGATTGGGTTAGGCAAGAGCTCAAGCCATTCTCGCCCAGCTCCTCGCTTAAGGAACAGCCGTGACGGTCATTGATTTTACAGCCTTCATCGGCCGCCTCGCTACCGCTTCCGGGGAAACCATCCTGCCGTTCTTCAGGACGTCGCTGAGCATCGACAACAAGAGCACCAGCCACGAGTTCGATCCGGTAACCGAAGCCGACCGCGCGGCGGAAGCGGTGATGCGACGGCTGATCAAGGGCAATTTCCCACAGCACGGCATTGTCGGCGAGGAATTCGGCAGCGAGCGCGAAGATGCCGAATATGTCTGGGTGCTGGACCCGATCGACGGCACCAAATCCTTTATCGCGGGCTTTCCGATCTGGGGCACGCTGATCGCGTTGCTGCACAAGGGAACGCCGGTATTCGGGATGATGCATCAGCCCTTTATCGGCGAGCGCTTCAGTGGCGACAGCGGCTCGGCGCATTACCACGGGCCGTCGGGCGAACGGAAACTGGCGGTGCGGCGCTGTTCCTCGTTGCAGGATGCCACGCTGTTCACCACCAGTCCGCTATTGATGAACACCGCCGACCGCGCCGCATTCAACCGTGTTGAAGAAAAAGTGCGGCTGACGCGCTACGGCGGCGACTGCTATTCCTATTGCATGCTTGCGGCCGGCCATCTCGATCTCGTCATCGAGACCGAGCTGAAACCCTACGATATCGCGGCGCTGATCCCGATCATTACCGGCGCCGGCGGCATCGTCACCACATGGGAAGGCAAGCCCGCCCAAAACGGCGGCCGTATCATCGCGGCGGGCGATCCGCGCGTGCATGAAGCCGCGATCAAGTTGCTCAACGGCTAAGCCTTACTTCGCAGCCTCGCGCAAATAATCGACCAATTGCTTTGCCGGCCGCGGCAGCGATTTGAAGCTGCGGGCGCAGATCGTCAGCCTGCGGTTGGCCCAGTCATCCCTGATCCTGATCATCGCGATCGGCATGGCCTGCGCGCACCGTCTCGCGGCCGCTTCGGGCACGACGGCGATGCCGACCTCTGCCGCCACCATCTGGCAGATCGCGTCGAAATCTCTCAGGCGCGCCCGAAATCTCAAGCGCGCGCCGAGCTGTGCGGCGTGTTTTGCGATATGAACCTGAAGCGCGGTTGCGCTCGTCAGCCCGACGAAATCACGGCCTGTCACTTCCTGAAAATCGATCTGGCGGCGGCCCGCAAACTCGCCACGCCGTGCAGCCACGAGCACCAGCCGATCCTCGCTGAATAAAAATCGTTCGACATTGTCCGGCAAGGCGTGCTCGGCGGCAAAGCCGAGATCTGCGGCGCCGGTCGCAATCGCCGCGGCGATATCCGTGCTTTCGTGCTCCTCGACATCGACATTGATATCGGGATGTTCCCGTAAAAATGCCCCGAGCGCTTTCGGCAAATGCTCCGACAGACCCGAGGTGTTGGCGAGCAAATGGACGCTGGCCTTGGCGCCGCTCGCAAACGCTGTTAGATCGCCGCGCATCGCACCGACATTGTGCATGATGATGCGAGCATGGCCGAGCAGGCTTTCGCCCGCCGCGGTCAGTTCGACACCGCGACGGCCCCGCTTCAGCAGGATCACGCCGAGCGCATCTTCCAGCCCCTTGATCCGCGCGCTGGCCGACGCCAGCGCGAGATTGGCCTGCAGCGCGCCGCGCGTGATGCTGCGCGAGTCGGCCACCGCGATAAACAATTGAAGGTCAACCAGATCGAAACGCATGGCGATTCTCGTAACCCTCTGCCTTCGGCATAGCCGAAGGCTTGCTCTGTAACCTGCAGATTGTGCCGGTGGCGCCGATCGGTCAATGTGACCAGATGTTCGAACCTCTGCTGTTTTTCATCGCCGCGGCGTTCCTGCTCGCGGGTTTTATCAAGGGCGTGATCGGGCTTGGCCTGCCGACGGTGTCGATGGGACTGCTCGCAGTCACGATGCAGCCTTCGCACGCGCTTGCCATCGTCATCGCGCCCGCGATCGTCACCAATATCTGGCAGACCTTCGTCGGCCCCTATCTGCGCGACATCATCCGCCGGCTGTGGCCGTTGATGATCGGCACCATCGTCGGCATCCGGTTGAATTCCGGAATGCTGACCGGCCCCTATGCTCGCTATGGCCCTATCGTTCTCGGAATCCTGCTGGTGATCTATGCGATCGTCGGCTTGAGCAAATTCAGCTTCACCGTCGCCCGTGACCAAGAAAAATGGATCGGCGGGATAGTGGGCGTATTGACCGGCATGGTTTCCGCCGCGACCGGCGTGCAGGTGATCCCTTCGATGCCGTTCATGCAGGCTATCGGCATGGAGAAGGACGAACTGGTGCAGGCGCTCGGGGTGTTCTTCACGGTCGCGACGCTGGCGCTGGCCTTTAATCTCACCAGCGCGGGATTGCTGAACGCAGCGACCGCGCTGCCGGGCGCCGTCGCGATGGTCTGCTCCTTCGCCGGCATGTTCATCGGACAGGCGGTGCGCTCCCGGCTGCAGCCCGAAGCTTTCCGCCGCTGGTTCCTGATCGCGATGATCTTGCTCGGGATCTATCTTGCGGGCAGTGCGCTTTACGAGGTGTTGGCGGCGTAAGACGATCTCAACCCATGGAAGGTCGTCATCGCCCGCGAAAGCGGGCGATCCAGTAAACGCAGGCGTTAGTGATTGCCGGATGCCCCGCATCCGCGGGGCATGACGGCTTATTGTGTTCAACGCCGTGCACGCGATCGGCTCAAACTCGCCCCTTCACTTGAACAACGGTGTGCCCGGCACGAAGGCATCGAACGCCGCCCAGAACTGTGCGCGGTAGCGGTCCTGTTCCTGCAGGATTTCATGCTTCGAGCCGGCAATGACCAGGTGGGAGCCGGCGGGCAAATGATAGGCGAACTCCTCGATCGCTGCCGTCGAGACAATGGTGTCGTTGCTGGCGGCCAGCATCAGGATCGGCTGACGAATTTCGGAAGGGTAGTCTGAAGCGCGGAAGCCGCGCATCGCCTTGAACGCGGTATCGGCCCAGGCCACCGTCGGCGACGCAATGCCCACCGTTGGGTCTTCCTCGAGGATCGCGGCATTGCGGGCATAGCGTACGGGATCGCTGGTCAGGGGATTGTTGACGAACGAGGACAATCCTACCAGTTGGTCGTTGCCGCCGGGAACATAGCGGCCGCCCTGGCCTGCGAGCCGTAATACGCGCAGCAGCGCGCGCGCCGGAAACGAGGTGCGGTGTCCGGGAAGATCGATCATCGGCGCCGACAACACCATGCGATCGAACCAGCGCTTGCCGGCATGCGCGACGCGCAGCATCACCGCACCGCCCATCGAATGCGCCAGCGCGAAGTGCGGCGGCGGGCAATCCGGCAGCACCACCTGCTGCACGAAGGTTTCGACGTCGATTTCAAAATCGGAAAAATCGCGGACATAACCCTTGCGCGGATCGCGCAAGCGCCGCGACGAATGACCCTGCCCGCGCCAGTCGATCATCGCCACCGCGAAACCGCGATCGCGCAGGTCGCGTACCGTTTCGAAATATTTTTCGATCTGCTCGCCGCGGCCGGTGAAGACGCAGACCGTGCCTTTGCGATTGGCCGGTGGCGCCCAGCGCGCAAAACGCAATTCCGCGCCATCCGGCGTCTTGATGGTGCCGCTGACGACATTTTCCGGAACCGGATTGGCGGGAATCGAGACGAGCGTCATGGCGGGGACCGGCTAGGTGAAAAGTGCTGAAAATCAAGGACGTGGGCGTTAAAAAGGGGCTCGTTCCCGCCCTCTTGAACGCGCTTTGACCTCTCCCATATCACCTTCGTGCAGGCCGCTACCAGCGTTTCGCAAGCCGAAACACATGGCTGCACGAAGACGAAAGCCCGGCCCGATGGCGGGCGGGTTCATTCAACAGTCGCTCAATGGAGGACTATCCTATGCGTACCTACGATCTTACCCCGTTTTATCGTTCCACCGTCGGTTTCGACCGGTTCTTTTCCCTGCTCGATCAGGCAGCCGCTGACGGCAGCCCGGGCTATCCGCCCTACAATATCGAGCGCACCGGTGAGAACACCTACCGCATCAGCGTTGCGGTTTCCGGCTTCTCGCAGGGCGAGCTTTCGATCGTTGCGAAGGAAAATACGCTGACGATCAAGGGCGAAAAATCCGCCAATGAAAACGGCAAGGACAAGTCCGAGGTGCTGTATCGCGGCATCGCGGCGCGTGCCTTCGAGCGGGCATTCCAGCTTGCCGATTTCGTGCTGGTGAAAAACGCCTCACTTGAGAACGGCCTGCTCCACGTCGATCTCGTTCGCGAGATTCCCGAGGCCAAGAAGCCCCGCAGCATTCCGATCACGACCAACGCGGTTGCTCCGCAGGTCGTCGACGGGTCGGCCGAGAAAGCCGCCGCGTAACGCAGTCCTTTCCCGCCTTCTTTCTGAATACGAAAACGCCCCGGTGAGACCGGGGCGTTTTTTTGTCCGCGGAGACGGTCGTCGCAACGGCCTGATCCCCCAAATTTCACAGAGCTGTGATCCCCCGTAACATTGCGCCTCCGTTGGCCGAAACATCTATGAAGCGCAACGCTTCGCAGAACATTTATCACGGAGTTGGTTCGATGAAGATAACTCGGGTCGTCATGGCGCTGGCCGTCGCAGCACTCATGGGAACACTCGGCGGATTTAAGGCGCGTGCCCAAACGGCCGCACCGGTCGAGGCGCGCAATGTCGTGCTGGTCCATGGGGCCTGGGCGGACGGCTCAAGCTGGGCTGAGGTCATCCCGCTCCTCCAGGCCGCCGGCCTGAAAGTCACCGCCGTGCAAAATCCGCTGACGTCGCTGGCAGATTCCGTCGCGGCGACGCGCCGCGCTTTGGCGCTTCAGGACGGCCCGACGGTGCTGGTCGCCCACTCCTGGGGCGGCACCGTCATCAGCGAGACCGGGACCGACCCAAAGGTCACCGCGCTCGTCTATGTTGCCGCGCGAGGCCCCGACGCCGGGGAGGATTTCGTCGCCCTTTCCGGGAAATTTCCCGCCGGGCCGGTGCGGGCGGGCGTCCAGCAGCACGATGGCTTTACCCAAATTTCAGAGGAAGCTTTCCTTCGATCTTTCGCAAACGGTGTCGAGCCCAGGAAGGCAAAAGTACTTTATGCCGTACAGGAGCCCGCCGCCGCCGCTCTGTTCGGCGAACGGACCACGGCGGCCGCCTGGCGCTCCAAGCCCTCATGGTACGCGGTGTCGAAGCTCGATCAGACGATCAACCCCGATCTGGAGCGATTTCTGGCAAAACGCATGAACGCAACGACGATAGAGCTGGAAGCAGGTCATCTGTCTCTGGTGTCTCACCCCAAAGAGATCGCCGATCTGATTCTGGCTGCCGCCGGCCGCAAGCAATAGCCGGCGCGACTTTTTGCTTTTGCCCGTCGCCGCGTTCACGGTGATGGCTCGCGGAAATGCGGGGTGCCTCACTCCAGCCCCTGCACCTTCGGCATCTCTTGCGTCGGCTGGATCTGGGGTGCGGCGGGCGTCGCCGGGACAACGGCAGGTGCCGCGGCCGGCGGAGCGGTTGACGCATCGGCCGGCTTGGTCTGCACCGCAGCCGATTGCTGCGTCGGTTCGGGAGCAGGTTTGGCCGCGAGCGGCTTTGGCTCGCCGGCGCGCGGCGGCGACGCCTTCGGCATCGGCACTGAGCCCGCAGGCGTGCGGCTCGCCACTCTCGGGATCGAGGCTGGCGGCCGCGGCACGCCCCGCACATGGCTGATCGGTGGTAGCGGCCCGACCGGACCGTAGGTCACATCGTCGTTGAAGTTGTCGCCCATCCGGTACGCCGGCACGAAGCGGATGATCCGCCCGGTGCGGGCATCGATCACCAGCCGCCCGTCATCGCCGTCGCGATTGATCACGGAAATCGTATAAATCAGCCCACGCTGATGCGGAATCCCAAGCGGCGAAAACCCGCTCTCGCGAACGACGGTGTAGACTTCCGGCGCCGGCAGCAAGATCGGCCCGTAGCCCGGCACGGGGGCTTCCGGTGGCATCGCCGCATAGGGACCGCCGACGTCGGACACGAGCGTAGTGGTCGAACTTCCGATTTGGTGCGGCGCCAGCATCTGAGCATGTGCGGCCCCGGCCGTAACAAGCACCCCGGCCGCCATGACCCATCCCGTGAACAGCTTCATTGTCCGTCGCTCCTGTAAACGCCCCAAGTAAACGCCCAAGGCCAGAGCGTTTTCGCTCTTTTTCCCGGCCGCAAACCTCACCGCTGAATCCGGCGGTCCTTTGGCCGGATCGCGGCGCGTTTACTTCAAATCCGGGGCGCGGCCGGCACGATCACTGGGCGGACCTGCCATGCGGCCGGCGACTTTCATGCGCTTGTGTGATAGAAAAAAATTTGGCATGGTCTGGGTTTAGGACAGCATCGCTGTCTCAATTGCGGCGCAAACCCGGCACAGGGATTGCAACGAAAGTTGGGTGCTCAGGCGCCAGGAATAAGAGGCAAGGCCGTTCGTCGGGGGACGTTGAACGCCCATGCCTGAATTCTGAAATTGCGGCTCGCGGAGGACGAGCGGTGGCCCGGTGGGTGCCGCAAACGCCCAAGGTGCGCCGACAGACGGTGAGGCCTTGCCGGATTGAGAGGACTAAGATGAGCGGGTCGGAGTTCGAGCGCGAAAACATCGTTGCGGATGCGCTGTCGGTGGCCCCGGCTTCGAAACCGGTTGAGCCCGCACGCGAGCACAGCTGGCGTCCGCCGGCCGAAGGCCTCTACGATCCCAGCCTGGAAAAGGATTCCTGCGGCGTCGGCTTCATCGCCAATATCAAAGGCGTCAAGTCGCATCAGATCGTCTCTGACGCGATCAGCATTCTCTGCAACCTCGAGCATCGCGGCGCGGTCGGTGCCGATCCGCGCGCCGGCGACGGCGCCGGCATTCTGGTGCAGATCCCCCACGCGTTCTTTGAGCGCAAGGCCGCGGAGATCGGCTTCCAGCTGCCGAAGCCCGGCGACTACGCCGTCGGCGCGCTGTTCATGCCCAGGGAAACGGCATGGCGCAACGTGATCAAGAGCATCATTGCCGATCAGATCCGGGAAGAACAATTGTTGCTGCTCGGCTGGCGCGAAGTGCCGACCGACAATTCCTCGCTCGGCGAAACCGTGAAGCCGACCGAGCCCGCCAACATGCAGGTGTTCATCGGCCGCGGCGACCACATCAAGAGCGAGGACGACTTCGAGCGCCGGCTCTATATTCTGCGCAAGTCGATTTCGCAGGCGATCTATCAGCGCCGCGACCGCGGCCTCGCCGGCTATTATCCGGTCTCGATGTCGTGCCGCACCGTGATCTACAAGGGCATGTTCCTCGCCGATCAACTCGGCAGCTACTATCCCGACCTGCATGAGCCCGATTTCGAGAGCGCGCTGGCGCTGGTGCATCAGCGGTTCTCGACCAACACCTTCCCGGCCTGGTCGCTGGCGCATCCCTATCGCATGGTGGCGCATAACGGCGAGATCAACACGCTGCGCGGCAACGTCAACTGGATGGCGGCGCGGCAGGCTTCGGTGCATTCGAAGCTGTACGGCAAGGACATCAGCCGGCTCTGGCCGATCTCCTACGAAGGCCAGTCCGACACGGCCTGCTTCGACAACGGCCTCGAATTCCTGGTGCAGGGCGGCTATTCGCTGCCGCACGCAGTCATGATGATGATCCCGGAAGCCTGGGCCGGCAATCCGCTGATGGATGAAGAGCGCCGCGCTTTCTACGAATATCATGCCGCGATCATGGAGCCGTGGGACGGCCCGGCCGCGATCGCTTTCACCGACGGCCGTCAGATCGGCGCCACGCTCGACCGCAATGGCTTGCGCCCGGCGCGCTATCTCGTGACCCGGGACGACCGCATCGTGATGGCGTCCGAAATGGGCGTGCTGAAGATTCCGGAGGATCAGATCGTCACCAAGTGGCGGCTGCAACCCGGCAAGATGCTGCTGGTCGACCTCGAACAGGGCCGCCTCATTCCCGACGACGAGATCAAGGCGTCGCTGGCGCGCAGCCATCCCTATCGCGAATGGCTCGACCGCACCCAGATCGTGCTCGAGGAACTGCCCGGCGCGCCCACCAAGGGCATGCGTTCGAACCTGCCGCTGCTCGATCGGCAGCAGGCATTCGGCTATTCCCAGGAAGACATCAACATCCTGATGACGCCGATGGCGTCGACCGGAGAAGAAGCCAACGGTTCGATGGGCAACGACACGCCGATCTCGGCGCTGTCGGACAAGCCGAAGCCGCTGTTCACCTACTTCAAGCAGAATTTCGCGCAAGTCACCAATCCGCCGATCGATCCGATCCGCGAAGAACTGGTCATGAGCCTGGTCTCGATCATCGGACCGCGGCCGAACCTGTTCGACCTGCAGGGCGTGGCCGGCACCAAGCGCCTCGAAGTGCGCCAGCCGATCCTGACCGATGCCGATCTGGAGAAGATCCGGTCGATCTCGGAAATCGCGGATACCCATTTCAAGTCGCGCACGCTCGACACCACCTTCCATGCCGGCTTCGGCGCGGCGGGGCTTGAACAGGTGCTCGACGAATTGTGCGCGCGGGCGGAAGCCTTCGTCCGTGAGGGCATCAACATCCTGATCCTGAGCGACCGCGCCGCAGGTTCGGACCGGATTCCGATCCCCTCATTGCTCGCTTGCGCCGCGGTCCATCATCACCTGATCCGCACGGGGTTGCGCACCTCGGTCGGGCTTGTCGTCGAATCCGGCGAGCCGCGCGAGGTGCATCACTTCGCTTGCCTGGCCGGCTACGGCGCCGAGGCGATCAATCCCTATCTGGCGTTCGAGACCATCATCGCGATGAAGGACCGACTGCCGTCGGCGCTCGACGACTATGAAATCGTCAAGCGCTACATCAAGTCGATCGGCAAGGGCCTGTTGAAGGTGATGTCGAAGATGGGCATCTCGACCTATCAGTCCTATTGCGGCGCGCAGATCTTCGACGCCGTCGGATTGAAGGCGGATTTCGTCTCGAAGTACTTCGTCGGCACCCACACCCGCATCGA
>JAQGKC010000482.1 GCA_028290305.1 Bradyrhizobium sp. | reverse complement strand
TGGGCGCGGATTCCGACAAATCCGCGCCCGATGAGCGCGCTCACCATTCTTTCGGCGTGTGCGGCGCCGAGACAAATTACGAGTTGTTCGAAATTTGAATGCTAACTGTCGTGTCGTCAAAACCGGTGCCGGTCGAATCGTGCCCGATAAGTGCCGAAGGAACAGAGATTGTCTGAGTTCGCGCACCGCCCGCCGTGCTCATCGGCGAAATATCCGCCGACCCGAGCGTGAAGTTGGGGACGTTGATGCTAATGAAATTCTTCGGCTCGGCCATGTTGTCAACGCACTTGAGGCTGAGCGAGTATCCAGTTTCGTTCAGATGGCCCAAGATGTAAGCCATGTCCTTTTGTAAAATCGTCAGATTCATCGACGCTTGGTTGAGGCCAGGCATCACGGTTGGGGAGACCTTGCCTGCTATGGTCTTCGGAGCCACGGCCCCGTTATCCAGCGTAAAATCCCATGCCGTGACATCGGCAACATCGACCCCGCCAAGCCTCAGCGTTGCGTCGATGGCGGCCATCGGAGGCGTCGAAATCAAAGTCGGTGATGTCAGCACGGCTGCGCTGGTGGCCGCAGCGAAGGCACCCGTTCCGACCCACGACGGTTCAAACGTCACCATACCGTCAGGTGCCATTGAGAATTTGAACGACTTCCACAGACAGTCATTGAACAGGCGGCTACCGCCGATATCGGATTCGTATTCCTCTATCGTGAAGTAGCGATTGACCAGCGCGCCGGCGGCCGGATTGATCACCTTACGACCACGACGGATGATCGAACATGTGGTGTCCGGCGTCGCGTTGACGACGAGCGTTTCCGCAACCGTGATCGTCGTCGAACTCAGCGCAGTAACGCGCAAGTCAGTGCTGTTGTTGGCAACATCGGAAAGATTGAGACACTCAATCACATCATTGACACGGAATCCCATGGTGATGGGATTTCCGCTGGCCAACACGATGCCGTGCGCAGTAGTCGTTAGCGACGTGAAATCGCTCTGCGTCTTGGTGATTTCAGTATCCCAAGTTCCGCGCATGGTGGCTTGAATGATCTGATCGCAAGATTGGATCGAAAGCTCCATGCCATATGGACCGCCCGCAGCAGACTGCATGCCGTGCCGCCCCTTGACGGGCTGCGCATCGCCGCGGATTTCCTTGGACTGAATTGCCGCCTTCGATAATTTGCCTGGGGTGCCACCCGTCTGCCGGATAATGGTGCCGCCGGCGCCCGTGGCTGGCGTGCCCAACCCAGACTGAACCAGGAAGGCCGAATAGCCGTAGAAATTGCTTTGATAGGTCATCGCTCGTCGCTCCTTGCGGCGTCAGACTCGGTGAAAGTATTGGAATGGGATGGAGACGGTGACGCGGAACGTATTGCCCGCCTGCACGCCTTCGATGTTCGCGGCGCTTCCGCCATCCGGCGGGTTCGGTGCTATCGTGCGGATGTAAGATCCGTTGGCGTCGATATAGAACGTTGCAGCCCGGAAGATTTCACCGGCCGAGACCGCCAGTTGCTCAGCGCGATCTGTTCCCTCATCAAACGGGACTAGGAGATGCAGCAAGATCAAGCCGTCATAGACGAAGAACCGGTTTCCCAGATTTCCGAACGTGTAAGGCGCGCTCTTCGTGCCGGAAACTTCGCAAACCAGAAAGGGCGCCGGATTTTGGGTTCTCGGATCGATCGGCGGGAATGGCGGCTCCGGTTGTTTGTTGACGTAAACGATCAACGTGAGTGGATTATTCGATCCATCGACCCATTGAGTCACGAGCCGCGCTTTTATCGCAGCAACTGCGCCAGCGTAATCAGGCATTGACCTACCGCTCGGCTATGATGAGGGTCGGCTGCTTAGAAAGCCAACTAGGTTTTAGAGTTGAGCCGCCGGATCGCGATCCCAACGTCTTAGACAACGCTTCGGCGCTGGCGAAATTGATCGGCATGAAGTCGAAGCGAACGGTGAAGCTGTTTTCGAACTTCGCGGCGACGATCGGCTGAGCTTGCTGATAGACGTTATGAGGCGCGCTAAACTTTACGCCAGATCCTAACTCTACTTCTCTCGCATACGGCTCTGGATTCGAAACGTACAGGACTTGTCCTGGATGCCAGCCCGTCGCATCCGGAACGCTATGCCCGTCAATGAAAAGCATGTGGGAGTCGCGATATAACCCCGGATGCGGGTCGCCCCCGCGCCCAATGGGAGAAAGGCCGCGAAGCGTTTGGAGCGCAAACTGCGCAACTCCATCCATGTATGCGTAGCTGTAGCGGACGATGCTCGCGATCGGCGTTATCTGAATTGAAGAATCCGGCGCGGCGTTTCCGTTGACCGTTCTCGCGGACGAACCCGGATGGGACGTGTCGATAACCTTCTGGTTTTCAAGCGCAGCAGCGAGAATGAATTGCTGTCGCGCCTCCTCCAAGGCCTGATTAGTCGCGGTCGACCAATCATCAGACACTAGCCCGAAACCCTCATTTCGATCCGCACCAACTCGCCGCCAATCCAGAACGGCTTCACGAACGCAATCTGTCGCGATACGCCGCGAATAATTGCTTTGTCGGCGCCGTTTTCGCGGGGAACGCGCGGATCAACATTGAACGGCGGCGGAATTGGAATTGTCCCACCAGGCCACTGTGCTTCGTTGATCTGCGTCGGCGAAAAGATGACATTCAGGTCCGTCGGCTTGATGCCGGCGACGGTCTGCTGTTCGACCGTCATACCGTCAATCCGCGCGCGGCACACCACATTGATATTTTGCGAATTGCCCCCCGACCCAACGACGCGACGAAGAATGAAATCCTCGCCATAACCCGCCAGCGCATTATCCAGCGCTGAAATCAGATCGGACAAGCTACTTCGCTCCCCAGCTCGCGGCGGGCTCAGCCGCTTGCGCCGCTGCCACCTGTGCCGCTTGCGACTGCCCGGATGTATCCGACGAGTCGCTCAAAGTAGGGCCGCCGTTCGAGCCATCGAGCGAATTTGCGAACGCCTCGATGTCGGCCGCAGCCTGCTCGGTTGCATCAAGCGTAGCTTCAACCTTGTTGAATGCTGCATCTGCTCGATCGCCAGCGCTGCTGATCCGCGCCAATACCTTTTCGGATCGTAATCCGAGATTGTAGTTCAGTTTCGATGCGGCCGATGCGAGGCCAGCGAACTTCGGGTTCATGCTATAATCCCTGACAATTTGATAGCGAAGCCGGTTGATGCGAACGCAGAGACGGAAAACCTCGATCTGGCTATCGAGAAGCATTTCATCGCACTGAGGCTCTGACCGAAAGTGTGGTGGCCGTATATGTGCCCGTGGTCGTCACGATCGCGGCTAGCATGTTGCCCAAAATCCCGTCATTCACGCCTTCCGACGCGAGATCGGCGTAAGCAGAAACCGCCTTGGAAAGCAGCCCCTCGAGATTGCATTGCTTCACCGCAGACGCGGTTGTGAAATCGAAGCGCGCGATATGCCGCCAGGTCGTTCCCAGATCGAACGAAGTTGCGACGATGACGCTGACGGTCGAGCCGCCTGCCCCATACTTGAAATCGACGTCCAGAGTTACAGCCGTCATGCCATTGAGATCAGCGATCGGCGTGAGCAAGCTCTGCGGCACGGCCGCGCTAATTTGAAGTGTCGCGAGATCGAATCGGCCAGCGTTATCCATTCTCCACCACACCGTTTGTATTGATTAAGCGATACGTCACTTCTGGAACATCAACGTATCCAGGAGAGACTGATGGAATGAATGTTTGCGGCGCGCCTTCGGGCAGCATCGCGATATCCTGAGAGACGCCATGCTGGTCGAGATGGCGGAGCGCTGCGGTAGCACCGTTTCCGAAACCGATCGCAACGCCGAAACCGGCTGAAATTCCTACAGAGACCGCTTTCGATGACCCGACCGCCGTCGCGGAACCCGCCCCAGAAGCGGACCCGGCGCTCGCCGATGCCCTACTGACGCCTGAAGCTGAACCGTGACCCGCAGCCGAGCCGAACGCGACGAAGATGACATTACCGACCGCAGTCGCGGTACCGGTCGCGGATGCCGAGCCGGTAGCCGGTTTGACTGCCGTCCCAGACGCAGCGGCAGTTGAGGTGCCGACTGCCGAACCGGCTGAAGAAGCCGTAGCGGCGCCCGTGGCGCCCGCGGTTGATGTACCCGCCGCGGAGCCCGTAGCTACTGCCGTCGACCGGCCGACGCCTGACGCCGCTCCGACGGCCGATGCAGCCCCTATCGTGCCTGTGAGCGCGACACCGGCCGCGGCACCCGTTCCTGATGCGCTGCCGACCGACATCGCAGTAGACGCGCCAACAGACGCGCCCGATCCCGAACCTGACGCCGCACCGACACCCAAACTTTTCGCCGCGCCGGTGGCCTGGGCAGCGCCTATGCTGGCCGCAGCTCCTGTTGCGGACGAAGCTGCCGCTCCAATGCCTGCAGCTGCGCCAGCGCCAGAGGCCGATCCAACGGCTAGGGTAATCACGGCCCCAGAAGCCGAACTGGCGCCGGCCGCCGAACCAACCGCAGAGGAAGTCGCCGCGCCGATGCCAGCCGCGGCGCCCACGCCCGCCGCAGAGCCGAGGCTTGATGTAGTCGCTATGCCCGATGCCGCGCCCGCGCCGACGGCGGACCCAACCGAAGCCGCAACGGATGACCCGGCTGCGGA
>JAQGKC010000131.1 GCA_028290305.1 Bradyrhizobium sp. | reverse complement strand
TCTGTTTTGTCGCAAAGTCCTCGGCCTATCAGGTGCGGGTCGCGCTCGAGACCACCAATGAGGAGAATCTCGCCTCGATCCGCGACAGCGTGACGGCCGCGAAGCATGCCGGCCGCGAAGTCATGCTCGACTGCGAGCATTTCTTCGATGGCTATAAGGAAAACCCCGACTTCGCGCTGGCCTGTGCGAAAGCGGCCTATGACTCCGGTGCGCGCTGGGTGGTGTTGTGCGACACCAATGGCGGCACCATGCCCCACGAGGTCGAGACCATCGTCGGCGAGGTGGTAAAACATATTCCCGGCGATCACGTCGGCATTCACGCCCATAACGACACCGAGCAGGCCGTCGCCAATTCGCTGGCCGCGGTGCGCGCGGGCGTCCGGCAGATCCAGGGCACGCTGAACGGTCTCGGCGAACGCTGCGGTAACGCCAACCTGTGCTCGCTGATCCCGACCCTGCGGCTCAAGAGCGAATTTGCCGATGCCTTCGAGATCGGCGTGTCGCCGGACAAGATGGCGACCTTGATGAAAGTTTCGCGCACGCTGGACGATATGCTCAATCGCGCGCCTGATCGTCACGCGCCCTATGTCGGCGAAAGTGCGTTCGTCACCAAGACCGGTATTCATGCTTCCGCGGTTCTCAAGGATCCGCAGACCTATGAACATGTCTCGCCCGAGTCGGTCGGAAATCACCGCAAGGTGCTGGTATCCGATCAGGCTGGCCGCTCGAACGTCATTGCCGAACTGGATCGCGCGGGCATTCCCTACGACAAGAACGATCCGAAGCTGGTTCGTCTTGTCGAGGAACTGAAAGATCGCGAAGCCGCGGGCTACGCCTATGAGTCGGCCAACGCATCGTTCGACCTGCTGGCGCGGCGCACGCTCGGCCGGGTGCCGGAATATTTCCGGGTCGAGCAATTCGATGTCAACGTCGAGCAGCGCTACAATTCCAACGGCCAGCGCGTGACGGTGGCGATGGCGGTGGTGAAGGTCGATGTCGCCGGCGAGATGTTGATCTCGGCGGCCGAGGGCAACGGCCCCGTCAATGCGCTCGACGTGGCGCTGCGCAAGGATCTCGGCAAGTATCAGAAATACATCGAAGGCCTGAAGCTGATCGATTACCGCGTGCGTATCCTCAATGGCGGCACGGAAGCGGTCACGCGGGTGCTGATCGAGAGCGAAGACGAGGAGGGCGAACGCTGGACCACGATTGGTGTTTCGCCCAATATCATCGACGCGTCGTTTCAGGCGCTGATGGATTCGGTGATCTACAAGCTGGTGAAATCCGGCGCGCCAGCCTGACGGAGCCGTCAGATGATCGATCATGTCTCTCTGGCTGTCAGCAATCTGGAACGCGCGGTCACGTTCTATGAACGCGCATTTGCGCCGCTCGGAATGTCCAGGCTGGTAACGCGTCCCGCGATGGTAGGCTTTGGAAAGACCTATCCGGAGGTGTGGATCAATCTGCGCAACGGGATGCCGCGCCTTCCGCCTGATAGCGGCGCTCACATCTGCCTCCGCGCCAAATCGACGGCCGAGATCGATGCCTTTCACGCTGCGGCCGTGGCCGCCGGTGCTACTTCAGAAAGTCCGCCTTCGCTCCGTCCGCACGATCGCGTGCGTTACTACGCAGCCTTCGTCATCGATCCCGACGGCAATCGTATCGAGGCGGTGACGTTTCCGAATGACGGTGCGATGGCAACGGCATAACGGAAACTACAGACGGCGCGCGACTTCCGGCGCCATTTGCTTTGTTTCTTCCGGAGCCTGGGCCGCGGCGGCGCGTAACCGCGGCAGGATATCCTCGACCCGTTCCGCCTTGAGGATTTCGATCGCCAAACTGGGCCGGATGAACTGCGTGGCGCGCATGTGCGCGAGCAATGCCAGCAGCGGTTCCCAAAAGCCATCGACATTCGCAAGCAAGATCGGCTTGGAGTGGCGGCCGAGTTGCTGCCAGGTGAGTTGCTCCACCAGTTCCTCCAGCGTGCCGATCCCGCCGGGCAGAGCAACGAATGCGTCGGAACGCTCGAACATCAGCCGCTTGCGTTCGTGCATATCGGGCGTGACGATCAATTCCTGAACCCGCGACAAGGCGTTTTCGCGGGCGGTCAGAAACTCCGGAATGATGCCGGTGACAATGCCACCATGATCCAGCGTCGACTTTGCAATGGCGCCCATCAGCCCGAGGGAACCGCCGCCATAGACCAAGCGGACACCGTTCTCCGCGAAGGCCTTTCCCAGCGCGATGGCGGCTTCGACAAAGCGGGGATTTGTGCCGGGACCCGAACCGCAATAGACACAGACGGTTTTGATGTTGTTCATGCAGCTCTGCTTGTTCATCCCGCCATGTGGCACTGCAGCGTAAAGTCCGTCAAGTCTTGCCGATTCGCAAAGGGCAGTTGAATCTATCCGCAAATGCCGGGAATCGTGAAAGAATCGCTCCCCGCGAGGGTGCACGCGGCGTTTAAACGCTCTATATGACGGGCAGAATGCAGATCAACCAAAAACACGCACGACCGCGAACCCGTGCACCTATTTGCCCCAGGCTCTTAATTAATGGCTCATACTGATTCGTCCCGGGGCGCCGGCGAAGCGCCGGCTGCTGCCGACAAATCCATCGAACAGGCGACCCTGATCGGGACGCTGGTGCATCTGTGGCCATACATTTGGCCCGGCGATCGCGTTGATCTCAAGATGCGCGTGGTCTGGTCGGTGGTGTTGCTGCTGGTCGCGAAGGTGGCGACCTTGTCGGTGCCGTTCACGTTCAAATGGGCGATCGACGCCCTGACGGGCGCCGATACTGCTCCCGCGCAGTCTTCGAACTGGATGATGTGGCTGATCGCCTCGCCCTTGATCATGACCGTGAGTTACGGCGCCTTGCGCGTGTTGATGGCGGTTTTTACCCAATGGCGCGACGGAATCTTCGCCCGAGTGGCGATGCACGCGGTGCGCAAGCTCGCTTATCTCACTTTCGTCCACATGCATGAGCTGTCGCTGCGCTTTCACCTGGAGCGCAAAACCGGAGGACTGACGCGGGTGCTGGAGCGCGGCCGCCTCGGCATCGAGGTCATCGTGCGGATGGTAATCCTGCAACTCGTCCCGACTATCGTCGAGGTTTCGCTGCTGATGGGCGTGTTGCTGTGGCAGTTCGATTGGCGGTACGTGCTCGCCACCCTGATCACGGTCGTGATCTTCATGTATTATACTTATATCGCGACCGAATGGCGGATCGAGATCCGCCGCAAGATGAATGAATCCGACACCGAGGCGAACACCAAGGCGATCGACTCGCTTCTGAACTACGAAACCGTCAAATATTTCGGCGCGGAGGAGCGCGAAGCCACCCGCTATGACCGTTCGATGGAGCGCTACGAGCGCGCCAGCGTGAAAACCTATACGTCGCTCGCGGTTCTCAACACCGGTCAGGCGATCATTTTCACCGCCGGTCTGACGGCGACCATGCTGATGTGCGCGATCGGAGTTCGCAGCGGGAAGAATACTGTAGGCGACTTCGTCATGGTCAATGCCATGATGATCCAGCTTTACCAGCCGCTGAATTTCATGGGCATGGTCTATCGCGAGATCAAGCAGGCGATCATCGACATCGAGAAGATGTTCGGCGTGCTGTCGTGGAACCCGGAAGTCAAGGATATTACCGGCGCCAAGCCGCTGATCGTGACGTCAGGCAATGTGCGCTTCGACGATGTGCGGTTTTCCTACGATCCCGAACGTCCGATCCTCAAAGGTCTCAGCTTCGAGGTGCCGGCCGGCAAGACGGTCGCGATCGTCGGCCCGTCCGGCGCCGGCAAATCAACCATTTCGCGGCTGCTGTTCCGCCTCTATGACGTCTCCAGCGGCAAGATCCTGATCGATGGACAGGATATCCGGAATGTCACGCAGTCCTCGCTGCGGGCATCGATCGGCATGGTGCCGCAGGACACCGTGCTGTTCAACGACACCATTCGTTACAACATCCGTTACGGCCGCTGGGATGCGACCGATACCGAAGTGGAACAGGCGGCGCAACTCGCTCAAATCGACGGCTTCATCCGGATGTCACCGAAGGGTTATGAGACCCAGGTTGGCGAACGGGGTTTGAAATTATCGGGAGGCGAGAAGCAGCGCGTCGCGATCGCGCGCACCATTCTCAAGGCTCCGCCCATCCTGCTGCTCGACGAGGCGACTTCCGCACTCGACAGCCACACCGAACATGAAATTCAGGAAGCGCTGGAACGGGTGTCGCGCAACCGCACCTCTTTGGTGATCGCGCATCGGCTCTCCACCATCGTGGGCGCCGACGAAATCATCGTGCTGGATCAGGGCCGTATCGCCGAGCGCGGGACTCACTCCCAGCTTTTGGCAACGGGCGGACTTTATGCCAGTATGTGGAACAGGCAGCGCGAGGCACAGGAAGCGCGGGAGAAGCTGGCGCGGATCGCCGACGAGAGCGATGTGCCGAACCGGGTGCCGCCGCTCGACGACGACGCGCTCGCGACCCCGGCCGCCGCTGAATAACCGAAGTGTAATCACCCTCTCTCGCAAGGAGAGAGGGGACAACAGAACAGTGAATTTTGATGTCCATCGCCGATTCCATCCGTGCGCAAATTCCGCCGATCCATCGGGAGGGCTATCCGTTCATCGGCGGCTTTGCGCTTGCTACGCTGGTTCTGTTCTGGATCTGGACGCCGCTTGGCTGGATCGGCACCTTGCTGACGGTCTGGTGCGCGCTGTTCTTTCGCGATCCGGTGCGGGTCACGCCGGTGCGGGAAGGCATTGTTGTGGCGCCGGCGGACGGGCGGGTCTCGATGACGACGCAGGTGTTGCCGCCGGCCGAACTCGGTCTCGGCGACAGGCCGCTGCCGCGCATTTCGATCTTCATGAGCGTGTTCAACTGCCATGTGAACCGCAGTCCGGTGGCGGGACGGATCGACCGGATCGCGTATCGGCCCGGCACCTTCATCAACGCCGAATTGGACAAGGCGAGCGAGGACAACGAGCGCAACTCGCTCGTGATCTCGACACCCGACGGCCGCATCGGTGTGATCCAGATCGCGGGGCTGGTGGCGCGTCGGATTGTATCGTTCGTGCGCGAAGGGCAGTCGATCGGCGCAGGCGAGCGGTTCGGCTTGATACGCTTCGGATCGCGTCTCGACGTCTATCTGCCTGAAGGTACCAAATCGCTGGTCGCCGAAGGTCAGACCGCGGTGGCCGGGGAGACCATTCTGGCCGATTTCAGGCTTGCCGACGCCGGGCGGACTTACCGGGCGGATTAACCATCCGAACGGTCGAACCGGCCGGCTTGCCGCCCCAATGGCGGAGTGACCCGGCGCTTGCTATATATGCGGGCCATGATGCCTATCGATCCGAAATATCCGGAAATGCGCCGCCGCCGGTTTCGCCCGATTCCGGTGCGGATGCTGGTGCCAAACTTCATCACCCTGCTCGCGATCTGCGCGGGATTGACGGCGATCCGCCTGTCCACCGAAGGGCGGATGGAATTGGCGGTGGCGGCGATTGTGTTCGCAGCCGTGCTCGATGGCGTGGACGGCCGTGTGGCACGCATGATCAAGGGCCAGTCGAAATTCGGGGCGGAACTCGATAGCCTCGCGGATTTCGTCAATTTCGGCGTCGCACCGGGTCTGATCCTGTATTTCTGGCAGCTACATGAACTGAACAATGGCGGCTGGATCGCGGCGATGGTTTTCGCGATCAGCGGCGGCTTGCGGCTGGCGCGCTTCAACGCGACCATGGACGATCCGAACAAGCCCGCGTTTGCGGCAAATTACTTCACGGGCGTTCCGGCACCTGCCGGTGCGATCACCGTGCTGCTTCCGATCTATCTCGCGTTCCTGGGCGTACCGAAACCTCCGGCAACGCTGACCGCGCTTTATACGCTGGCGATTGCGTTCCTGATGGTTTCGCGGCTGCCAGTGTTTTCAGGCAAGACCGTGCGCATGCGCGTGCCGCCCGAAATGGTGCTGCCGGTTTTCGTCTCCGTAGTGTTCTTCATAGCGCTGTTGATCGGCTATCCTTGGCACATTCTCTCCGCGTGTACGCTGCTTTACCTTGTGAGCCTCCCGGCCGGATGGAAATCCTACCGCGATCATCAGCGTAAGGCCGACGCGCAGGCCGCCACGCCGGCGGATGTCGTCACTCCGTCAAGTCCAGCCACGCCGTTCGCTTCGTCCGTCTCCGAACCGGAGCAGGATAATCGGCCGGCTCGGCTGAACTGAGCGGCCTGTTCGACGGGCCGGCGACTCCATCCCGAAATATCTGCCATGAGCGATCGCCGAGTTGGGTCCGTTCCCAATCTCGGGTATAGCGCTAACGTATACGGCCTTCAGGAAAGGGCCGGCATTTAATTTGGGCTTGGTCTTTTCCGAAAACCGGTTTCCACTTTTCGGGACCATGCCCTAAAAATCAGGAGAGAACGCCGTGACGAAATCCGCATCCGCGCCGCTGCCCGCTTCCGTGCTCGAAGCATTGGCGCGCTATGACACGCCGACGATCTGCAACGCGATGGAGATCGTTGCGCCGGAACGTCGGCTGATCGGTTACACGACGAAGCCGCTGGTGTGCCCGTTTCCCGACCTGCCGCCGATCGTCGGCTATGCGCGGACGGTGACGATCCGTTCGGTCCTTGTTTCCGGCCTGCCGGCTGCCGAACAGGCCAAACGGCGGATCGACTATTATGAATATGTCGGCACCGGCCACGGACCGCGTATCACCGTCATCCAGGATATTGACGGCGCCGATGTCGGTTACGGCGCGTTTTGGGGCGAGGTTCAGAGCAATGTCCACAAGGCGCTCGGTTGTCTCGGCGTCATCACCGACGGATCGATCCGCGACATTCCGCAATGGGCGCCGGGTTTTCAGGCGCTGGCAGGTTCGATCGGACCCTCTCACGCCTGGGTCCATGCCGAGAGCTTCGGCGGCGAGGTTCGCGTGGCCGGAATGACGGTGCGCTCCGACGATCTCATCCACGCCGACCGTCATGGCGCCATCGTGATTCCGCACGATATCGCCGCGAAACTGCCCGATGCGGCCGAACTCTGCGGACGCCGCGAAACGCCGATTCTGGAAATCGCACGCAGCCCGGACTTCACGCTCGAAAAACTGAAAGAGGCGTTGAAGCGTTCGGCCGAGATTCACTAACCGAGCGCGGCCCGTTATGACGAAGATGGACGGCAAGACGGTATTGATCACGGGCTTGACCGATGGCGTCGGCCGCTACGTGGCCGCGAGACTTGCCGCCGCCGGCGCAAAGGTCCTGATCCATGGCCGTGACCGGGAGCGGGCTGAAACCCTTGCCGACGAGATCCGCCGGCAGGGGCACGGCGAGCCCATTTTCTACCAGGCCGATTTGTCATCGCTTTCAGGTGTGCGCCAGCTTGCGGAAGCGGTGCTGGCCGATGAGAAACGGCTCGACGTCCTCATCAGCAACGCCGGGATTGGATCACGGACGCTCGGGTCCGAGCAGCGGGTTAGCGCAGACGGCTACGAACTGCGGTTTGCCGTCAATTACCTGTCCGGATTTCTGCTCGCTTACCTGTTGCTTCCCTTGCTGAAGGCAAACGCGCCGTCGCGTATCGTGAACGTCGCCTCGCTCGGTCAGCATCCGATCGATTTCGACGATGTGATGATCACCAATGGCTACAACGGCACGCGTGCCTATTCGCAAAGCAAGCTCGCGCAGATCATGTTCACCATCGATCTTGCGAAAGAGCTCGAGGGCACCGGCGTGACGGTCAACTCGCTGCATCCCGCCACCTATATGAACACCACGATGGTGCGCGAAGGTGGCATCACGCCGATCAGCACGGTGGAGCAGGGCGGCGACGCAATCCTGCATCTGGCGGTCGGCGACGATGTGGCAGGCAAGACCGGGCTATTCTTCAACGGCATGCAGCAATCGCAAGCCAACGCACAGGCCTATGACGAGGTCGCCCGCCAACGATTGCGCAAGCTTAGCCTCGAGCTTACCGGGCTATCGCGATAGCATCGGGAATTCACCTTCCGTCATGGCCGGGCTCCGTCCCGGCCATCCACGTCTTTTGTTGCGGAAGCACCGGTAAAGGCGTGGATGCCCGGCACAGGGCCGGGCATGACGAGTCAATCGCGAACGAGTGAGATCACTTTACCAGGTGAAAAGCGCCGTCCTTGACTTCGATCAGGAAGGCCGAACGCTCGTCATAGCCGTTATGATTGTCCGGCGTCATGTTGGAGAGGCCGTTGTTGAGCGCGAGGTCCTTGGTCTTTTCGATCTCGTTCCGCAGCGCCGCGCGGAATTCCTCCGTGCCCGGCTTTGCCACCTTCAGCGCCGCCGGAATCGCGTGCTCGACCAGCGTCATCGAATCCCAGAGATGTGCGCCGAAAATCGAGGGGATGTTTCCATTGGCGGCCTTGTAGGCGTCGATGAAATTCGCCGTGGTTTTCCGGAACGGGCTGTCGGCCGGCAGGTCGTTAACGACGGTGAAGGCCTCGCCGGTGAAGATGGCACCGTCCACATCCTTGCCGCCGAGTTTGATGAATTCTTCCATGGCAACGCCGTGGGTCTGGAATATCGGCCCCTTGTAGCCGCGTTCGCGCAGCGCCTTTTGCGGTAGGACCGCCGGCGTTCCCGCGGAGGCGACGAACACCGCGTCAGGCTTGGTCGCGATAATCTTCAGAGCTTGTCCGGTGACGCTGGCATCACTGCGGGCGTAGACTTCATGGCCTGTCAGCGTGATGCCGAGCTTGGGCGCGGCCTCGCTGAGGACCTTGTAATAACCTTCGCCGTACGCATCGGAGACGCCGATATAGCCGAGCGTCTTGACGCCGCTCTTGGCGATATATTTGAGGATGGCGTTGGCCATGATGTCGTCGTTCGGCACGACCTTGAAGACCCATTTACGCTTGTCATCCATCGGCGCGACCAGGATGGCGGCGGCCGCCAGCGACAATAGTGGCGTCTTAGACTCGGCGGCGATATCGATCAGCGGCAAGCTGACCGGGGTCAGCGATGAGCCGATCAGCACATCGACCTTTTCCTCGGCGATCAGCTTGCGCGCGTTTTGCGCACCCTTGGTCGGATCCGATTCATCGTCGAGCGCGAAGTAGGTGATCTTCTGCCCGGCGATCTCTTTCGGCAGCGCTGCGACGGTCTTGGTTTGCGGTTGGCCGAGCGCTGCGCCCGGTCCGGAGCCGCTCATGGTGATGCCCACCTTGATCTGCGCCTGCGCGCTGCCGACGCCCAGCATGGTGGCCAGCACGATCATCCAACTCTTGTGTAACATGACGTTCCCCCTTTTGGTTTGTTTGTTCGTTACTTTAGTACTCGTTCCCGCCCAGGCCGAGATAACTTTCGACCAATCTTGGATCCTGGCTGATTTCCGCCGGCGATCCCTGCGTGGTGATGACGCCCAATTCCATTACGTAAGCATAATCAGCGACTTCAAGCGCGGCCCGCGCGTTCTGCTCGACCAGCAGAATTGAAACGCCGGTCTTGCGCAAGTCGGTCAGGATGTGGAAGACGTCGCGAACGATCCGCGGCGCCAGACCGAGGCTCGGCTCATCGAGCATCAGCAGCGTCGGCCGCGCCATCAGCGCACGGCCCATCGCCAGCATCTGCCGTTCGCCGCCCGACAGCGTCCCGGCCAGTTGTTGCCGCCGCTCCCTCAGCCGCGGCAAGCGTGCAAAAATCTCCTCGAGGGCCTGCTTGCGCTCCGCCCGCGAGCGCCGAAAACCTCCCAGCAGCAGATTGTCCTCGACCGGCATGTCGGCGAATAGTTCGCGTCGTTCAGGCACCAGGCAGAGACCGGCCTGCACGCGGTTCTCCAGCGGCACCGAGCTGATCTCGGTGTCGCGGAATCCGATGTGGCCCTTCGACTTGAGCAGTCCCATGATGGCATTGAGCAGCGTCGTCTTGCCGGCGCCGTTGGAACCGATCACGGTGACGAGTGCGCCCGTGGTCACCGCTATCGAGACATCGTGCACCACCTGCGCGCGGCCGTAGGAAACGCAGAGATCGCGGACATCGAGCACAGGCGTCGTCACGATACGCCTCCGAGATAGGCTTCGAGCACGGCGGGATCCTGCCGGATATCAGCGGGAACGCCTTCGGCGATCCTGGTGCCGAAATCGAGTACCACCAGCCGGTCCGCCAGGCTCATGACGAAATCCATATCGTGCTCGACCAGCAGCACGCTGATCCCCTCACTGCGGACTTCGCGAAGCAGACGCGCCAGTGCTTTCTTTTCGCCGACGCGCAGGCCGGCCGCGGG
Source organism: Bradyrhizobium sp. (assembly GCA_028290305.1). Next base: position 6,841 of record JAQGKC010000131.1, on the reverse strand, counting down.
CTCATCGAGCAGCAGCAATACCGGATTGAGACACAGCGCGCGGGCGACCTCGACCAGGCGCAGCTGACCGAGCGCCAGCGTGCCGGCCGGCTTGAACGCGACATCGGCCAGGCCGACGCGATCGAGCTGGCGTTGCGCATTGGCAAACAGCAACGCCTCTTCCGCGCGGTCGAGGCCGAAGATCGAGCGGATCAACCCTGCGCTTCCGCGAAGATGCGCACCAAGCGCGACATTCTCGATCACGCTCATATCGGCGACGATTTCCACGTGCTGAAACGTGCGGCCGAGTCCGAGTGCTGCCGCCCGTTGTGGGGTTTGCGCCTGCAGCGCGTGGCCCTCGAACTGAATTTGACCTGAGCTGAGGGGAAGAACGCCGGTGATCAGATTGAACGTCGTACTCTTGCCCGCGCCGTTGGGGCCGATCAATCCGATGATGCGGCCGCTCTGAACCTCGAAGCTAACGTCGTTCACGGCGACCAGGCCGCCGAACACCTTCCGCGCATCCTGCGACTGTAGCAGTGGCGTCCCCGGCGCCGGTAACGGCCTGTCCGGCAATCGTTTGTCATCGCGCGGTGCTGGCGGGGCCGGGGCGGGCGGCGGTCCGAACAGAATCGGCCACAATCCGGTGGATGCGGTTTGCAGGATCAGCACGAGGACGGCGCCGAATGCGACGGTTTCGAAATTGCCGGTGCTGCCGATCAGCCACGGCAGAAAATTCTGCAACTGGTCGCGGAGAACCGTGATTCCGGCTGCACCGAGAATGGCGCCGTAAACGCGGCCGGCGCCGCCCAGCACCGCCATCAGCAGATATTCGGTGCCGGCCGTAATGCCGAAGGGACCAGGCGAAACCGAGCGCTGGAAATGCGCGTAGAGCCATCCGGCCAGTCCGGCGAGCATCGCGGCATAGACGAACACCATCAGCTTGGCGGTGGCCGTATTCACGCCGAAGGCTTCAGCGGCGCGAGTGCTGCGCCGAAGCGCGCGGATCGCGCGCCCGACACGGCCGCCAAGCAGGTTTTGCGTCGCGATCACCGCGAGCACCACGGCGGCCCAGACCACCACGAAATATTCGCGCGGATCGATCAGCGCATGCGTGCCTATCTGCAGTGGCGGGATGCCGCCGAGCCCGTCATGGGCGCCGAGCCAGCCGACATTTCCGAACAGATAGAAGAACGCGATGCCCCAGGCGATGGTGCCGAGCGGCAGATAGTGACCGGAAAGCCTTACCGTGACCGCGCCGATCAGGCTGGCCACGACCATCGTCACAACCAGCGACGCGGGCAAGGTCAGCCACGGCGAGATGCCGAAATGCACAGTGAGTGCGCCGGTGGTATAGGCGCCAAAGCCGACAAAGGCCGCCTGTCCGAACGATGTCATGCCGCCGACGCCGGTCAGCAGAACCAGACCGATCGCAACCAGGCTGGAAATGCCGATGTAGTTGAACAGCGTGATCCAGTAATCCGGCATCAGCCCGGTGAAGGGTACGATCAGGATCGCCAGCGCGCAGACGAGAGGAATAACCGGTCCGTGAGACAGCTTCATTCCGTCTCCTCCGCATGCGGCGCATAGACCGAGCGCCATGCGAGCACCGGAATGATCAGGGTGAAAACCAGCACTTCCTTGAAGTTGCTGGCCCAGAACGAAAACAACGCTTCGGCAAATCCGACGCCGAGGGCGGCGAGAACCGTCAGCGGATAACTCACCAGCCCTCCCAGGATTGCCGCGACGAAGGCTTTCAGCCCGATCAGGAAGCCGCTGTCGTAGAATACCGTCATCAACGGGCCGACCAGCACGCCCGAGATCGCGCCGAGAAGGGCGGCGAGCGCGAACGCGATCTGTCCGGCCGCGGATGTCGGGATCCCCACCAAACGGGCGCCGATGCGATTCGAAGAGCAGGCGCGCAGCGCCTTGCCGAGCAGCGTGCGTCCGAAGAACAGCGCGAACAGCACCAGCAGCAGCGTCGTGACGATCAGTACCGCGACGCTCTGGCCGGTGACGACGAGATCGCCGAGCGAAAACGAGGCTGAGGACAGCGGCGTGGTGCCGGTGCCTTCGGGGCCGAAAAATAACAGGCCCAACCCCGTCAGCGAAAAGTGCACACCGAACGCGGCCATCAGCAGCACGAGGACGCTGGAATGGGCGATCGGCTCGAATGCGATGCGATAGATCATCGGGCCCATCGGCGTGATCAGCGCAATGGCGAGAAGGATGTTTGCCACCTGGCCGAGCTTCATCGGTGCCAGCGTTCGCGTCAGCAAGAGCAGGGCGATCGGGAGTGCCAGATCGAACAGAGCGATTCTCGCAACGCGGCGGACGGTGAGCTCGCGAAAGTGCCGTATCAGCTCGGAGGTTGCCGCCAGGCATCCGAGCGCCAGCAACAGCCATGGCGTCGACGGAACATTGCCGTTTTCGAGTGCCGCGATGGTCAGCGCGGTGAACGCTACAAACTCGCCTTGTGGCACCAGGATGACCCGCGTCACCGCGAACACCAGCACGGTTGCGATCGCAACGAGGGCGTAGACCGCACCATTGATGATGCCGTCCTGCAGCAGAAACAGGAAAATGGTTGCGTCCACGCGCGTTCGATCCCCCGGGTAGGCGCTGTATCCAGGGAACGGCCCGGGTGCGCTGACACTTGTTCGTTCCAGCCAAATTCACCAACCGCTCGTTTAATTCAAGCGGATAGTTCGGCCTTTGCCTTGTTGCCGAAGGACAACCGATCGGGCCAGACACAACCCATGCGGGCGGCTTCCCGCGGCAATGCGCTGAGCCGCCATGAATTCCCCGGTATGGCGACTTGATATACAGTGCGGGTCGCCGATCCCGCTGCGAAGGAGGGAGTGAACATGGCTGAAGAGCAAGCCCCGCCCGCCGGGCCAGATCTCGCACAAGGCGTTGCATTGGATGACTTCACCGACGAGACCCTGCCCGGTCATGTCGGCGATCAGGATGTTTTGCTGGTGCGCTCGGGGCCTGAGATCTTCGCCATCGACGCGCATTGCAGTCATTACCACGGGCCGCTCGCGGAGGGGCTCGTGGTCGGCGACAGCATCCGTTGTCCCTGGCATCATGCCTGCTTCGACCTGCGCACCGGGGATGCCGCGCGCGCGCCGGCGCTGAGCCCGCTCGCGGTCTGGCAGGTGGACCGCGAGGGCGATCGTATCTTCGTTCGGCACAAGCGCGAGCAGCCGAAACCGCGCGGCAAGGGACCCGTCGATGCGCCCGGTCAGATCGTGATCATCGGGGGCGGCGCTGCGGGCTTTGCCGCGGCGGAGATGCTGCGGCGGCAGGAATTTCGCGGCAGCATCGTCATGCTGAGCAATGATTCCGCGCCGCCGGTCGACCGGCCTAATCTGTCGAAGGATTATCTGGCCGGCAGCGCGCCGGAGGACTGGTTGCCGCTGCGCCCGGACAGCTTTTATGCGGAGGCCGGCATCGACCTTCGGCTCGAAAGCAATGTCACATCGATCGATACCAAAGCGCGCAATGTCGTCATTGCCGGTGGCGGCGCCATTGCCTACGACCGTCTTCTGTTGGCGACAGGTGCCGAGCCGGTGCGGCTGCCAATCCCGGGCGCCGACCAGCCGCATGTCCATACGCTGCGTTCGCTGGCGGATTGCCGCGCGATCATTGGCTTGGTGAGCGGCGCGCGCCGGGCCATCGTGATCGGCGCCAGCTTTATCGGCCTCGAAGCCGCGGCGGCGTTGCGCGCGCGCGATATCGAGGTCCACGTCGTCGCGCCGGAGCAACGGCCGATGGAGCGCGTGCTTGGGCCCGGTATGGGCGATTTCGTTCGCGCGCTCCACGAGGAGCACGGCGTTATCTTTCATCTCGGAGATACCGTGGTCGCAATCGACGGCAAGCGCGCGACGCTTAAGAATGGCGGCGTGCTGGAGGCAGATCTCGTCGTCGTTGGCGTCGGGGTGCGTCCGCGCCTGACGCTGGCCGAGCAGGCTGGCCTTGCGCTCGATCGCGGCGTTACGGTGAATGCATTCCTCGAAACCAGCATCCCCGGAATCTATGCCGCAGGCGATATCGCGCGCTGGCCCGATCCGCATACCGGCGAGAACATCCGGGTTGAGCATTGGGTGGTGGCGGAGCGCCAGGGCCAGACCGCCGCGCGCAACATGCTGGGGCAGCGCGAGGCATTCGATGCGGTGCCGTTTTTCTGGAGCCAGCACTACGACGTACCGATCAATTATATCGGTCATGCCGAACAGTGGGACGAGATTGCCATCGACGGCGACATCGCGGCGAGGGATTGCCTGTTGCGATACAAGAGCAGGGGCCGCGTGCTCGCCGCTGCTTCGATCTATCGTGACCTTGCAAGCCTTCAGGTTGAACTCGCGATGGAGCAGAAGGCGATGAACTGACAAGACGCAGGTTGAACGTCAACCTGTAGACGTAGCGCGGCCTTGTCAGAGAACGCGAGGCGGGACTATTGGAAGGCGCTGTTCTGCGGAATACCCAATAAGCTTGCGAGTCGTGCCTGCGGCTGCACGAGATCCGCCAACGTGTAACCGTCAAGAACTTCGACAAAAGCGTCGCTTGCTTTCTTCAATGCGCGCTTCAGCACGCAGCATGGTTGAATGGCGCAGGGCGCGTTGACAGGCTCGAAGCAAGAGACGATCGCCATATCCGGCTCGGTATAACGCACCACTTCGCCCAGCCCGATGGCCTTGATCGGTTTTGCAAGGCGCAGTCCACCGCCTCTGCCGCGAACGGTTTCGACATAGCCTGCAACACCCAATTGATGCGCAACCTTCATCAAGTGGTTCTTGGAAATGTCATAGCTCTCGGCGATCTCCGCGATCGTCGCGAGCTGATCTTTCCTCAGGGCGAGGTACATCAGCACGCGCAACGCATAGTCGGTGTAGACGGTCAGGCGCACGCGCGTCTCCCCTTGGGCTGCGATCGGCGTAAAAGATGTATAATATATATTGCTTTATGGCAAGGGCCGATTTATAAGATGGATATTGCATATATCTTATAGAAGGTCTCGATGATGAGGACAACTGATTCGATCAGCGACGCCGTTGCATGGCCATTCTTGCTGCCTGGCACTCTCGCCTGCCGTGCCATCGGTCTTTCCAGACACCAGGATCTGGTCCGCATGCTGATCAACTCGCTGTTCTGGACCGTGCTCGGCGTTCTTGTGGCGGTGCTCGCGATATGATCTGTTCGACTGCAAAGCTTGATCATGTTTCCGAGGACGGCATCCGCCTGCTTGTCGATTCGTTTTACGAACGGGTTCGCCGCGACCCAGAGCTCGCGCCGATTTTTCTGCGCGCCATTCCCGGTGACTGGCAACCGCATTTGACCAAGATGTATGCGTTCTGGTCATCCGTGATGCTCACGAGCGGACGTTACAAGGGCAATCCTGTCGTCAAGCATCTGGCGCTCCCAGACATCCAGCCTTCCTTGTTCGAACGCTGGCTAGCGCTTTTCAACGAGACCTGTGACGAGTTGTTTGATGCCGGCATCAGCGAGGAGTTTCGTGGCAGGGCCGCGCGGATCGCCGAAAGCTTAAAGCTCGCGTTGTTCTATCGGCCGGATCGTCCGTGGCCGCCGGAGTCGGTGAGATGACTTTCGTCGTCACGGACAATTGCATCAGATGCAAATATATGGACTGCGTGGACGTGTGTCCGGTCGATTGCTTCTACGAAGGCGACAACATGCTCGTCATCAACCCGGACGAATGCATCGACTGCGGCGTATGCGAGCCGGAATGTCCCGCCGAGGCCATTTTTGCCGACACGCAGCCGGGTCTCGAAAGCTGGGTCAAGCTGAATGCGCAATACGCTGCAGTTTGGCCGAACATTGCGATCAAGCGCACGGAACCCGCGGACGCCAAGGCTTTCGACGGGATCGCTAACAAGCTGGAACAGTATTTTTCGGCGGAGCCGGGACAGGGCGACTAGGGCGCGTACTCATAAATCGAGCTTGATTGGTGCGACTTGCTCGATGTCGCGCTATGCCCGCGATAGCGACCAAATTCTGCAGCGCAGCGAAATGTCGCGATGTGCCAAATCCGGAGATTCGGCGATGACGTGGAGGCCGGGCAAGTAGTCTGATGACCGCGCTACCGCTGCTTCCGCATTACCTCGCGGCACTCGGCGGGCGGTTACTCCGTTTCAAGGCCAAGAGCAACTTCAACGCCCAAGGCGCGAGGACCGCTGACAGGATTGATCCGCCGGCGATGATCCAGAACTCACTCTACTACAAGGCGCCAGACATGAAGCACCGCCAGCACGGCGAAGAGAACGCCAGTCGTTGCGAGGTAAATTTTCACTGAGAAACTCCGAGTTCGAGGTGCGGCCGTCACCGAGACGCTTCTACATTCGGCGGCGCAGAATGTGTTATTCGGCGTGCAAAATTGATCGAGGGGGCAATTTTGGGGTCTGACGCAATTTCGATGACTGATTGACAGGCTAGGCGGCCGATCGAGGCCTGGCGGAGGGACCATAATGATAGCGGTCCTCACTCGGCTCTTGGTAATCTGACCCCGCCGGAATATCTTGCCGGCGCAAGGATTTCGCTGCCCCCGATCGAGGGCAGCGAAGCCGGAAGCTAACGCCGGACCTGGACCACCAAACCCAAGCGCTTCACTGAAACGTGACGGACCTGACGGGACGGTGATCTGGACGCCGGGCAATATTTTCAAGAGCGACGATAGGCATTCCCCGACCTAACGGCTGGTGTGATCCGCCCCACCCACCTCCTTGATGAAGGCGAGCAGGAGCGTGCTGAGCCGAACCGGCTGCTCCTGTTGGACCCAGTGACCGGCGCCGTCGATCAGCTCGATGCCACCCATCCTCGTCGCCGCCTTCGTCCTCATAAG